>JBDTHH010000217.1:0-4760 GCA_039937055.1 Ktedonobacteraceae bacterium
AGGCGCTTGGCGGCACGGCCGGTTGGCGCGGCGAGGGCGATATCGACCTTCTTCTTGCGCAGCAACAGCAAGAGCGCTCGCAGCGATGTCGATTTCCCCGTTCCCGGCCCTCCCGTCAGGATACTGATCTTCTGGCTATACGCCGTCTGCACGGCTTCGCGCTGCTTCTCCGTAAGCTGCATATTACGTTTCTCTGCCAGGTAATCGAACACGTTATCCCACAACTGCTGCGGGACAGGCGCCATCTTGCTTGGGTGGCGCAGTAAGATGCGCAGGAGACGCGCAGAGCCACGCTCCGCGTGCCAGAAGGGACCAAAATAGATGCGTTGCTGCGGCTCCGGCGCCTCCTCCTCACTTTCATCGATAGGAATAGGGGGCCATTCGTCAGCAGATGGCGAGGACTGGCGGAGCACCTGCACCAGTAGAGGTGGTTCGATAAAGACATCACCTTCGCCACACGCCTGCTCCAGGGCCGCCGGCAGCAGTTCAGGGGCCGCTTGCAGGATCTCGGTGGCGCGGCGCAGCAGATCGTCCTCCGGCAAAAAGCAGTGTCCATCGTCGTTCGCCGCCTGGGCCAGCACGTACATCAGGCCGGTTACCAGGCGTGGCAGACTGTCACGCGGCAGGCCCAGCTTGACAGCAATATCGTCGGCGGTGCGAAAGCCGATCCCCTGCACGTCCTGTGCCAACTGGTACGGATTCTCGCGCACCACCTTGACCGCCTCTTTGCCATACTGCTTGTAGATACGTGTCGCCAGGTTCATCGACACCTCGTGCGACTGCAAAAAGAGATGCAACTCTTTGATCTCGGTCTGCTCGGCCCAGGTCTTGACGATCTGCTCGCGGTCCCTGGCGCTGATGTTCTTCACCTCGCTCAGGCGCTCCGGCTGCTGCTCGATAATCGCCAGCGTCTGCTCGCCGAAGTGGTCCACGATATTCTTAGCCTTCTTCGGTCCGATGCCCTTAATCAGGCCCGAACTGAGGTAGCGTGTGATGCCTTCAGCGGAGGCCGGCAGGCGCTGGGAGAAACTGGTCACCAGCAGTTGGCGCCCATAGCGCGGATCGGTCTCCCATTCCCCTTCAAGCGAGAGCAGTTCACCTACGTGAATGCCAGGCAGGGGGCCTACGATGGTCATCAGGTCGTCACGAAACAGCCGACCGCTGTCATTGGGGCGAAAGCGCGCCACGGTATAGTGATTATCCTCGTTATGAAAGACGATGCTCTCAACGGAGCCTTCAAGCGTAGGCATACGACATCATTCCATCTCACCGACGATAGACCGGAAATAATACTTGCAAGTATCTTAGTCCGAGGATAGCGCGCGTGTCAACACACAGAATGTGGGCGGACCCGCCTCTTCAGCTCTATGGTACAATCATCAGTAGCAAGAGATGGACTCAGGCACCAATAATACCGCGATATTGAGACGCTCTTGGAAGGGCAGAAAGATCCAAGTGGTGAGAAGCAGAGCAGAAAGCGAGCGCATTATGGGAAAGAAAATCATATGTCCAAACTGTCGCGGTTCAGGTAAGGTCAACGTAACCGAAAAGTGCGGGGCATGTAATGGCGCAGGAGAAATACCGGCCATCGATGATTGGGGTAAGAAGGTGAAGGTGAAGTGCTATATCTGCAAAGGGACGGGGAAAACAACAGATACCGATGCCTGCAATATGTGCGGGGGAGACGGAGAAATCGAGGTCTAGATGACTATCACAGAACAGACGACAGCATTTGCCTGGCAACAGGCTACCTGGCAAGAGGCAGAGGACTACGTTTCCAGGTTCACTGATCGGTTGGGAACACCGCTAGAGGCCGGAATCATTGAGACGGTAATCGTGCTGAACCTGCTGGGATTGCGGACATTCCAATCGTGTGAAGGCCATCTAAGGCATGGGTGCGCCTATCCATGGGTATCTCTGATAGATCCCCCCCTCTCAGGACAATTTGTGCGGCTCTGGCAAGCGGTTTGCCAGTTAGAAAACCTGGCTAAGGAGGCGGACACAGTTGAGGCGTACGACACCTACCTGGCCGAGCACGTACGCCTCAAGATAAATATGGCCCGCTGGGAAGAGCAGGATACGCTTTATCAACATCTCCAGAGCCTGCTAGAAGGCTTCTACGCGTATTCTAAGGATATGCAGTACTCGCCCTCGCGATTGGTGATAGTAAAACACCATCCAGGCATGATAAGGTTAGAGCCATTCTCTGGCCAGCATATGCAGTCAACGTCAGAGAGACTCAAGTCTGCCTACCTGGCATGCGGGCAAACAGAAATGCAGGCATTTACGCGCTATCTTAAAATGCAGTGGCAGGAGAGCAGAGACGCGGCATCTGCATAACTCGCAGGAGTTCACCCTCGACAGATTGCCGCTTACATAGGAGTGGTCGCATTTTCTACTCCTATTACCTGGACGAGAGAGCCATGGAACTGACCCAATTGACGCTGACCGAAGCAGCAAAACTTATAGAGCAGCGGCGCATCTCTCCGGTGGAGCTGACGGAAGCGTACCTGGCGCGGATAGAGCATATCAACCCACGCTTGAACTGCTTTATCACGCTCACGGCTGAGGCGGCCCTGGAGCAGGCAAAGACTGCCGGGGATGCCATCGGGCGCGGCGAGTATCGCGGAGCACTGCACGGCATTCCCGTGGCGCTCAAAGATGTGTTTGAGACCAGGGGTGTGCGCACCACCGCCGGGTCGCGCATTCTGGCGGAGTATGTGCCTGAAAGCGACTGCGCGGTCGTACAGCGGCTCAATGCGGCGGGCGCTATTCTGCTCGGCAAGCTCAATATGTACGAGTGGGCCATGAAAGCCAGCAACGATAATCCCTCCTTCGGCACCTGCTACAATCCCTGGGACCTGGCGCGCTCGCCCGGCGGCTCATCAGGGGGAGCAGGGGCGGCGCTGGCGGCCGATCTGTGCAGCGGCGCGCTGGGCAGCGACTCGGGCGGCTCAACACGCATCCCGGCGGCCTTCTGCGGGGTCGTTGCCCTGAAACCAACCTATGGGCGTGTGAGCAAACAGGGCGTGATCCCCCTCAGTTGGAGCCTTGACCATGTCGGCGTCATGGCGCGGCGCGTGCGCGATGTGGCCCTGCTGTTCCAGGCCATCGCGGGCTATGATATCGACGATCCCTACTCAATCAACATGCCAACCGGCAATTATCTGGCCTCCCTCGACGAAGGCATACGCGGCTGGCGCATCGCTGTCGCCTATGAGACTTTCTTTAGTGGCTATAAGAAGAACAACATAGAAGTTGTCCAGGGCGTAGAGCAAGCCGTTGATACTTGCAGGCACCTGGGAGCGTCGGTACGCAAGGTCGAGCTTCCCAGGGCCAGTGAGGCAGGCTATATGAATAGCCTGATCCTCACCAGTGAGGCCGCCGCCTATCACCGCCAGCGCATGCAGCAACAACCACAGGACTTCGGAGCTGACACACTGGAGAGCCTGGAGTCAGGAGCTTCGTTTAGCGCGCTTGACTACGCCCTTGCGCGTAGGGAGCAGGTGATGTTCCGCCACCAGCTTGAGCGACTTCTTGCCGATTATGATCTCCTGCTCACACCCACCATACCCGACGCGGCCCCCCTCTACGAGGAGCCAGACGGCAGCGAGGTGCTGCGCCCATCAGCGACAAGCTACACCTCTCCATTTAACCTCACAGGTCTACCGGCGCTCTCGCTGCCCTGCGGCTTTACGCGCGCGGGCCTGCCTATCGGCTTGCAGCTCGTCGCGCGTCCCTGGGCGGAGGCCGCGCTGTTGCGCGCAGGTCAGGCCTACGAACAGGCAACCGGGTGGCACTTGAGAAGGCCCGCACTTTGAGGCTACTGGCGTTTCCTTTTGGCGGTGGATTGTTGTACCATAGAGCCAGCGTAGGGCAACATGCCATGGTAAACATCCAACCACCATCTAGAAGAGGGAGACATGACAGAGACACCACAACAGCATGGGAACGAGCAGAAAGCCCAGGTCCAGGACTACTTCTCGCGCACGGCGGAGAGCTATGTCGCTAGCTTTGAACATCGCCAGGGCGACGATCTGAGCCGGCTCATTGAGTTGGGAGAGTGGCATGCGCAGCAATCCGCGCTCGATGTCGCCACTGGAGGTGGGCACACCGCACTGGCGGTGGCGCCCCATGTAGCCCAGGTGATGGTCACCGATCTGACGCCGCAGATGCTCGCCAAAGCGCGCGAATTTCTGCTGGCACAGGGCGTCACCAACGCGCAGTTCCAGGTAGCGGACGCCGAACAACTCCCGTTCGCCGACGAGACATTCGATCGCGTGACCTGCCGCATCGCGCCCCATCACTTCCCCGATGTCGCCCTGGCCGTCAAAGAGGCGGCCCGTGTCCTGAAACGCAGCGGGCTCTACCTGGTGATTGACTGCATGGTACCCAACGATCAGGAGCTTGATGTCTTCGACAATACCGTCGAGAAACGGCGTGACTCATCGCATGGCCGCTCCTGCAACCCCGAAGAATGGCGCGCCTTTTTCACGCAGGCCGGTCTGCTCGTTGAGCATATCGAGTTCTTCCGCAAGTCTCATTACTACGAGCCCTGGACGACGCGCTCCCAACTCCCGGCCACCGAAAAAGCCGAACTGGAGCAGTTTATAGTCGAGAGTTCCCCACGTATCCAGAGCTATTTTGAAATCAAACGCCTTCCCGACGGCCACGTGGAGAGTTTCACCAACGACTTCATTTTGCTCGTGGGGCGCAAAGTATAGCCTTAGAGCCTGTTTGAAAAGAGATGACAGCAGGGG
>JBDTHH010000218.1:0-5623 GCA_039937055.1 Ktedonobacteraceae bacterium
CTCCGCCTGCCACGCGGGCTTGTAAACGGCGCCCCTACGCCTCGTGCGCTCCACATCCTCAACGCCACTTTCATGGCTCTGCAAACGAACCTACACGAAACAGGATACGGAGCGCGGACCATGCGAACTCTCTGGGAGCATGCCCTAGCCCATACGCTGGCCACCATTGACGCTGATCGCCTCGCCAGTCAGGAAACCGGAGAGATCGGAGGCCAGGAAGAGCACAACATTGGCTACGTCCGCGGGCTGACCCTCGCGGGCGAGCGCGGTATTGCTCACCATGGTCCGGCGCGATTCAGGCGTAGAGAATGTGTCGTGGAAGGCGGTGGCAATGAGGCCAGGGGCCACACAGTTGACGGTGATACCCTCGCTGGCTGCCTCTTTGGCGAAGCCCCTGGTGAAGGTGAGGATGGCGGCTTTGGCGGCCGAGTAGTGCGCCGCCCCCAGACCGCCGCCATCGTGCGCGGCCTGCGAAGACATGTTGATGATGCGTCCCCAGCCTCGCCCACGCATCAACGGGAGAGCCGCCCGGCAGCATAGAAAGGTGCTCTTGACGTTGATATCCATCACCTCGTCCCACAATTCCTCGCTCATGTCGGCGACCTTCGCGCGCTGAACCAGCCCACCGGCGTTATTCACCAGGATATCCAGCCGCCCGGCGCTGTTGCTGATGGCATCCATCAACTTCTGCACCTCGTCCGCGCGGGCAACATTGGCGGCATAGATCTGCCCCTTGCCGCCGGCCTGTTCTATGCGTGCGAGGGTTTCGCGCGCGCCGGCTTCGTTGCTGCGATAATTGACTACCACAAAGGCCCCGTTGCGGCCAAGCTCGACAGCGATGGCGCTGCCGATGCCGGAACCGGCGCCAGTGACCAGCGCTGTTTTTCCCTGTAGATCTATCTCCATACTATGCGCGCCGTTCCTGGCTCTCCTGGCATCTCCCAGGTTGCGCGACAGAAACGGCACTCCTCCTTTCATGTGTTACGTGAGACATGGCGACCGCAAGGGTCGCCACTACACTTTGACCCATTGTTTGAAGGGTAACAGTCCTTGTGGCCCTTCAATTACGGATAGACGCGCTGCTCCTCGGGAGCGGTCTTGATCCAGGCGTATGCCGGGTCGTCGTTGGGGTGCATCTGGCGCCGGGGACCGTTGAGGAACCACAGATAGTAGACATCGTAGCCGGGGGGCGCGGAGACGGGATGGTAGCCATAGGGGATCACTGTCACATCGTCGTTGCGCACGATCATGGCCTCGTCAAGCTCTCCATGCGGGCTGCCGGGTCTGCTATACATACATTGCAGGCCGAAGCCTTCGAGGGGTCGCACTTTATAGAGGTACAGCTCCTCCAGCACAACCTCGTCCCCGGCCAACTCCTGGTCGTGCTTATGGGGGGGAAAACTTGACCAGTTGCTCGCCAGGGTGAAGGTTTCGCCGACGATCATATGCTCGGCCTGCATTTGCAGCCCAAAAATATCGTGAACGTAGCGCTTAAAGCCCACGCCCCCCACCTCGCGCGCTACAACATCTTCCGGCCGCACCACCTGCACCGGCAGCGCCTGATCGGCCTGGCAACGGCACAGGGCAACCTCAACGCCGCCGGCCTGTGCCTCAACGACAAAGGCTGCCTGGCGCGGCACATATACTCCTGTAGCCCGGCCATCGAAGACGCTGGCGCGCCCACCAAGGTTCTCGAAGACCTGCTCGTTCACCTGGATACTGCACGTCCCGGTCAGGATCACCAGCCCGATCTCGTTCCCTTCACTCTCTGCCTGGTAATGCCCTCCCTCTTCCAGTTTCAACATGGCAAAATCCAGCCACTTGACCGGATGCGTCTGCGGCGTGACCAGCCGGCTATAGCCGGGGGCCGCGTCATAATGATATTTTAGCTTCACGGATACCTCTTTTCCACTACCGGCCCTTCAAGCGTACTACAAATTGGGTTGGCTTGACAAAGATCAGCGCGACGACCAGTAGCGACATGGTTGTCAGCATATAGATCACGGCCAGCGCATCGATGGCCTGGTTTGGCCGGATGCCGGCGCCGAACGCGTCTCCGTAGAGCGCCACAACCAGCGTGCCCGACGAAGCGTCCGCCACCAGGTAGGTCAACTCAAACATGGCGATGGCGCGTACCATGGCCAGGACGCCCGCCGTCAAGATCCCTGGCACCACCAGGGGCAGGACCACGCGTACGAAAGTTTGCAGGCGATTGGCGCCCAGCATCTGGCTCGCGCGCTCCAGCGACACATCCACCTGCTCAATGAACGGCGTCAGAATGAGGATCACAAAGGGCAGGATCGGCACCATGTTGATGATCACCACATTGACCAGTGAGGAGCCGATGAGATCGCCCAGGCCCACCTGCAACAACAGAGTCGCCAGCGGGATACCGTAGGCCAGCGACGGGATCAGCATCGGTAACAGGTAGAGCGCGGTCAGCGCCGACTTGAAGCGGAACTGCTTGCGCGCCAGCACATAGGCCGCCGGGAAGCCCACGATGAGCGCGAACAGGGTGGCAACCAGGGCCACAAAGAACGTATTAAAGAGCAGTTGCCCTATGTCGTGGCCCTCGTCAGTCGTCAGATACGAATACCACTCGGTTGAGTAGCTAGTAGGGAACCAGGTGGCGAACCACTCGTGTCCGAACGAGTCGAGGATCACGCTACCCACCATGCCCACCAGGTTAACTACGAAGAAGCCGATCACCAGGTAGAAGATCAGCTTGCTCCAGGCAAAGCCCCTGCGCCGTGTGGATCGAGCGCCTCCTGGCTTCAACTCGCGCAGGTCCTGGCTCAGCGCCAGCTCAACATCGGCGGCAGCTCCCTGCACCGGTCCGGTCTGTTGCATCATCTGCTAGGCCCCCTTTCCGCCGCTGATCGTCGCGCCCCGCGCCACAAAGTTGCGCAACCCAAGCACAATCACCACCACCAACAATTCGAGTACACCCATAACCAGGGCGATCGCGGTAGCCTGCGGAGGGTCGTTATTGCTAAAGGCATCGTAGGCCGCCACCGAGAGCACGCGTGTCACACCGCTGGGATCACCCACCAGCACGGCGCTTGGGAAGACGCCGAAGTTGGCGACGAAGTTCAGGCAAAAGGCCACGATGATACCCGGTAGCGTCAGGGGAAAGATCACGCGCCAGAAGGTCTGCCAGGTGTTGGCGCCCAGCATGCGACTGGCCCGCTCCTGGTCCGGGTCGATGGCCGACATATAGCCCACCACGAGCAGGAACACAAACGGGAAACCCTGGATAAACAACGCGATCTCCACGCCCAGCACATTGTGCAGCAACGGCAGCGGCCCCTGCAGAATATGCGCCGAGATCAGCACCTGGTTGAACCAGCCAATCGGTCCGAAGTAGCGCTCCATGGCCTGCGCAACCATCACCGTGCCCAGTGTGATCGGCAGGATCAGCAAGATGTTGATAAGGCGCTCAAATTTGATGCCGCGCCGCATAAAGTACGCCAGCGGGATGCTCACCGCTACCGTGAAGAAGGTCACGGGCAGCGCCACCTGGAAGGTGATCAGGATCGTGCTGACCTGGCTGCTATCACCAAAGAACTGGAGGTAGTTATCCAGGGTCAGCGCGCTGCCCTTGGCATTCTGCAAGCTGACGACAAAGCCAAAGATAAAGGGAAAGATGAACAGGACCATCACAAAGACAAACGCCGGCAGCGAGAGCAGCAGCGCGTTCCAGTCTACGCGCCGCCGCTGGGCGGGCCGGCTCTCTACTGGCACAGTAGCCATAGCGCCTACCCCCTTCCTTCCAGCACGGGTTCCGTGGCGGCCGCGGGGGCCACGGCACCTGGTTGTTCCTGGTTATCGGCAGGGAACAACAGGAAGCGATCAGGGTGAACGCTGAAATCCATAAACGCGCCGCTTTCAGGCGCGCGCTGGCTCTGCACCAGCAACTGCGTGCCCTCTGCGCCCTCCAGGTAGACAAGGGACTCAAACGACTTGCCCATATATTCCACCAGTTGCACGCGGCCGCGCAGCGTATTGAGAGGCGCCCCCAGCTCGGCCTGCGTCTCATCGGGTCTGAAGCAGGCCAGTACCGAAGTGCCGGGCTGCCAGCCCTCGCTGCCCTCTACCGTAGAGGTGGCCTGCAACTTCACCCCGCTCGCGGTCTGCACCACGAAATAGTGGTCCTCGCGCCCGACAATCTCCACGGGCAGGCGGTTGTTATAGCCCATGAACGAGGCAACATAGAGACTCCTGGGGCGAATATAGATCTCCTGCGGCGTCCCTTTCTGCTCGATATAGCCCTGGCGCATCACAACCACGAGGTCCGAAAGGGACATGGCCTCGGCTTGATCGTGCGTGACATAGACCGTCGTCAGGTTGAGCTGGTCGTGCAGGCGTTTGATTTCGATACGCATCTCGTTGCGCAGGTTGGTATCCAGGTTCGACAGGGGCTCATCGAGCAGCAGCAGGCTCGGCTCAAGCACGATTGTGCGTGCAAGAGCCAGGCGCTGCTGCTGTCCACCGCTCAGTTGGGCCGGGAACCGCTTCTCGAAGGCATCGAGATGCACCAGGGCGAGCGCGCGACGCACGCGCTGTTCGCGCTCGGACTTTGGTACGCGGCGTATCTCCAGGCCGTAACTGACATTGCGGAAGACGGTAAGATGCGGGAAGAGGGCGTAGTTCTGGAACACCATGCCAAAACCACGCCGTTCGGCCGGCAACTGCTGGATGGGCCTATTGTTGAGGATGATCTCGCCCTCGCTCAACTCTAACAGGCCCGCCAGGCAGTTCAATGCCGTTGTCTTCCCACAACCACTCGGCCCCAGGAGCGTTACAAAGGTGCCACCTGCGATCTCCAGGGTAAAGCGGTCAAGAGCGGTTGTGGCTCCGAAACGCCGGGTGACCCCCTTCAATTGCAGCTTTTCTATCGGCTCCATAGCGCCTTCCTTTTATGTGTGTCGTAAAAACGTTATGACTTGACTTTCGAGCCGCCAATATCGTGGTCCCACATATCGAAGGCTGTGTTCAAGTTATCGGCGGACAACGGTAGCATGATCGGCACGGAGGTCGCAAGCTGATCGTACTCCGGGCGGCCAAACGTCTGCAGCGCGGTCTGACTTGAGGCAGGCGCCATGGTCACCGGAACGTTCTTGATCGCTGGGCCAGGATAGAAGTAGCCCTTGTCATAGATATAGGCCTGCTGCTTCGGCTGGAGCGCGTAGGAGATCATGTCCAGGATGACCGCCTTGTGCTGGGCGTCCAGGCCCTTGGGCATCATCATGAAGAGGTCGTCGGCCACAAAGCTGGTGCCCTGCAACATGAACGTCTTGAAGCCCTGGGGCACCTGGCCGAGGGCGCGCGGGTTGATATCCCAGCCCATGGTGGTGGCGATCATCCAACGGGTGTCATTGCCAAGCTCGGTCATCGTCACACCTGTACGCGCTGGATAGTAATCGATCGATGAGCCGATGTCCTTGAGGAAGGACCAGGTCTTGGTCCAACCATGCGCCGGATCTTTGGGATCGCTGTCTTTGAGCAGGTAGGGCAGTCCCATCAACATCGTGCGGCCAGGACCGGAGTTGCGCGGGCGAGCGTACTCGAACTTGCCCGGATGCGCCTTGATCCAGGTGCGCAACTGGTCGATGGTCTGGGG
>JBDTHH010000219.1:0-13420 GCA_039937055.1 Ktedonobacteraceae bacterium
GGGGCTACGTTGCACCTGTGCCTCAAAAAGCTCATGAATACAGGTATCACGAGAGTAGGGCGCCTCTGTCCTATTCCACTCCAACAGTATGTGCTCGCGTTCAGCAGGCGCGAGCAAAGGCAGTGCCGCAATCTGCTGATCAGGGTTCCTCACAATCGCCTCTAGCAATGTCCTATAGTGTCCTGCCATGCGCGCAATCGTGCTGGCATCGAACAGATCGGTGCTATAGCCAAAGGTTCCACTGAGACCCTGTTCGTTCTCTTCAAGAAGCAGGATAATATCGAAGCGGGCAGTCCCGCTATCAATCGCCAGAGGCTGTACTGCCAGGTCAGTCAAGGTAATATCGGATCTCAAGGTATTCTGGAGCGAGAACATAATCTGAAAAAGTGGGTTGCGGCTCAGGTCGCGTTCCGGTTCAAGCTCTTCGACAAGTTTCTCGAAGGGTATATCTTGATGCGCATAGGCCCCCAGAGTGACTTCGCGGACGCGCTTCAACAGAGAGCGAAATGCAGGATTGCCTGCCAGATCGGTACGCAATACCAGGTTATTGACGAAAAACCCAATGAGCTGCTCTAGCTCGGTACGGTTGCGATTGGCAATTGGTGTGCCAACCAGAATATCTTCCTGCCCACTATAGCGGTAGAGCAAGACCTGGAAGGCCGCGAGCAGCGTCATAAACAGGGTACCCTCTTCATGATTGCTCAGGGCTTTTAATTGCTCGGTCAAGGCTTTATCCAGGGTAAACAGGTGCCTGGAACCGCGGAAGCTCTGGGTGGCTGGCCGGGGATGATCGAGTGGCATCTGAAGCATAGCCGGGGCATCGGCAAGCTGCTCCTTCCAATACGAGAGCTGTTTTTCCAGCACAGGCCCCTGTAGCCATTCACGCTGCCATTGAGAAAAGTCTACATATTGAATAGGCAATGCTGCCAGTGGGGACGGTCGCTCATGCACATAGGCTGCGTAGATAGCGGATAACTCTTGAAAAAAGAGACCCATTGACCAGCCGTCTGAAATAATATGGTGCATCGTCAAAAGCAGGATATATTCATTATCCGCCAGGCATAACAAACGTATCCGCAAGAGGGGTCCTTGCGCCAGATCGAAGGATTGCTGGATTTCCTGTTGGATGAGAGAACGAATCTCTGCCTCTTGCTCAGCTTTGCTACCACGAGGCACATGCACAACCGGCAACGCGAGTGCCAGATCGTGTACGATTACCTGTACTGGTTGTCCATTGGCTAGCATAAAGGTTGTGCGTAGCGCCTCGTGTCGCCGCACAATCTCATTGATGCTTTGCTCCAACACAGCAATACGTAATGGGCCTGTAATCTGGATCGCGGTCGGCATATTATACAGCGTGCTACCTGGCTCCCATTGATCCATAAACCACAGCCGTTGCTGTGCAAAGGAGAGCGGGAATGTGCGTGGTGCTCTAGCTCTTTTTTTGAGGAGTTGAGCGAGGAGGGCACGCTTTTCCCCTGCTGAAAGCGCCGTAGCAGGTTCAAATAAATCACTCATAGGATGCGCCTACAAACTTTCATCTATCATGCCACTGAGCAATGAGGCCACTTCTTCATCTGAGAGTATATCAAGCTGCGCGAGTAACTGTTGCTCCCTGTCACCGCGACTCACCAGGTGAATAGGCGTATCCAGCGCTCTATCTTTCTGTTCACCGGGGGCTTGCATGATAGCGAGCGCTAACTCGGCCACTGTGGGTTTTTCAAAGAGACTGCGCAGCGGTAATTCTCGTTGAAACGTCTGGCGTATACGGGAAATTACCTGGGTTGCCAGCAATGAATGTCCCCCCAGCTCAAAGAAGTTTGCGAAGATACTTACATGTTCTACATGCAAAACATCTTGCCAGATCTTTGCCAGCGCCTCTTCCTCAAGCGTGCGAGGAGCTTCATCCAGGCTTCCCTGAGCAAGAGCATTGCTCTCAGGTGCGGGCAATGCGCGGCGGTCCACTTTCCCCTGAGGTGTCAGGGGGAATACATCAAGGTATACAAAAGCTGATGGCAGCATATAGTCTGGCAGTGTCTCCTTTAAGAAAGAGCGCAACTCATTACTCGCAGGGCTGGACTGCGCATTCGCCACAAGGTAAGCGACCAGGCGCTTATCACCAGGACTATCCTCGCGCACAACCACAACACATTCACGGATCAGCGGATGCTGAACAAGCGCAGCTTCAATCTCGCCTGGCTCAACCCGGAATCCCCGTATTTTGACCTGTGAGTCACGCCGCCCTAAAAATTCGATAGCGCCATCCGCGAGATAGCGAGCACTATCGCCGGTTTTGTAGAGACGCTCCCCTGCACTTTTACTAAAAGGATGAGGGATGAAACGTTCAGCCGTTAATTCTGGGCGTTGGAGATAGCCACGCGCCACTCCATCTCCTCCTGCATACAATTCGCCCGGCACTCCCACTGGCACTAATTGCAAGTGAGCATCCAGAATACACGCCGTCGTGTTGGCGATAGGATATCCAATGGGTACAGATGTACGCAACTGTCTATCTGCGTCCGCGCGCAGCGGATAACAGGTTACAAACGTGGTATTCTCTGTTGGCCCATACCCATTGATAAGCACACACTCGGGCAATTCGCGCAGCACTTTCTGCACATGCGGAACCGAGAGGACATCACCGCCAGCCAGTAGTTGACGCACAGTGGTCAGATCCGCGAGGCGCTCTTCAACCATCTGGTGAAAAAGCCCGGCCGTCAGCCATAACGTTGTGATACGTTGCTGTCGCAGCACCTGCCCCAGCTCTTGCAATGAAGGCTTATACGGCGGAAATACCACCAGTTTTGCCCCATTGAGCAAGCTGCCCCAGATTTCAAACGTCGCGGCATCGAAGGAGATAGAAGCAAATTGGAGAAAAACCTGCCCGGCATCCAGGGACACATAGTTTGTTTCTTTGACCAGGCGCACCACATTTCTTTGCGTGACCGCGACCCCCTTTGGTACGCCGGTCGATCCCGATGTATAGATGACATAGGCTAGATTTTCAGGAGAGTTATGCTGCTGCACATTGTGGGTGCTTTCCTGGGCGATGTCCTGTATCTGTGTATCCAGGCAAAGGAACTGTGCTTGATGGGTGGGAAGGCGCTCTACCAGATGCTGTTGCGTGAGCAGGACGGGAGTCTGCGTATCCTGTAGCATAAAGGCTATGCGCTCTTTAGGATAGGCTATATCGAGAGGCAGGTAGGCCCCTCCTGCTTTAAGAATACCCAGGAGTGCGATAATCAAATCGAGCGAGCGTTCCATATAGACACCCACCAGTATCTCTGGCCCCACGCCTAACCTTTGTAGATGGTGAGCAAGTTGATTGGCCCGGCTGTTCAGTTCCTGATAGGTAACACGCATGTCCTTAAAAAGGACAGCCGTCGCAGCAGGCGTTTGCTCCACCTGCATCTCAAACAGGGAGGCAATGCTTTGTTGGCGCGGATAATCGGTGGCCGTCTCATTCCAGCCTGCCAACTGCTGATATTCCTCAGCAGTCAAGAGTGGTACGTCTGAGAGATGCAGACGCGGATTCACCACAATGGCTTCCAGGAGGGTTTGATAGTGTCCAACCATGCGCCGTATAGTGGCTGCATCAAAGAGATCAGTATTATATTCCCATACCAGGGTAATGCCTTCTTGCGCTGCCTGCTCATGATGACTGCCAGTATGTTGCTCGGCGCGAGGAATAACCACAATGTTCATATCAAATTTGGCCGAGCCATTACTGATGCCTTCCGTCAGGTTGACGGTCAGATTGGGTATCTTGAAGGTGGAGAGCGGTGAGTCATGGAAGCCAAACATGATCTGAAACAGCGGGTTATAGCTCAAGTTCCGCTCTGGATTGAGGGCCTCCACAATTTTATCAAAGGGGAAATCCTGATGCTCATAGGCTTCTAGCATCAGTGTGCGCACGCGACTTAAAAGTTCTTCAAAGGTGGGATTATGCGAGAGGTCGGCGCGCAAGACCGTTGTGTTCAATAACATCCCAAGCAACCCCTCGGTTTCGCGCCAGCGGCGATTGGCGATGCTGGAACCTACACACATATCTTCTTGCCCACTATAGCGATAGAGCAGGGTTAGAAACGCCGCAAACATCGTCATATAGAGCGTGGAACCCTCTTGCCGGCTCATTCTGCGCAGGGCGGCACAGAGCGCTAGAGGAAGCTCTATGCGTGGTGCTGCCCCGTGCGACGTTTGGACTGCTGGACGAGGATAGTCGGTAGGCAAGGCTAGCAATGGAGGGCTGCCCGCTAATTTTTGCTGCCAGTAGGCAAGTTGCTGTTGCGCTTCCTCGCTGTGTACCCACTCACGTTGCCAGAGCGCAAAATCCGCGAACTGCACAGGTAATGCAGGCAAGGGTGAAGCCTCGCCCGCGGCAAAGGCACAATACAGGTCTGCCAGCTCGCGCAAGAATACATTGAACGACCAGCCATCATGCACTAAGTGATGTTCGATATGCACAAGAATATGTTCTTGCTCATCCAGACGCAGCAAAACCCAGCGAATCAAAGGGAGCTGCGCTATAGTAAACGGGTGCTGGCACTCTTCGGCGATCAGCCTTTGCGCCTCTAACTCATGCTGATAGACGGGAATATGCTGGAGATCATGCAGAGGGATCTGCACAGGCTGGGCCGGGTGAATGATCTGTACAGGTCTGCCATCGCTATCCTCGAACGTCGTTCTAAATATTTCATGTCTGCTAATAATCTCACTCAGGCTCTGCTCTAGCACCGGGATATCAAGGATACCTGTCAGGCGCAAGGTAGCCTGGAAATTGTAGGACCTATTATCGGGATCGAGTTGTTGCAAAAACCATACCCGTTCCTGAGCAAAGGAGAGTGGAAGATACGTATGCGCAGTTCGTGGCACGGGGAAGATGTGTTGTTGCTGGCTTTGCTGGCTCTCCTCAAGCAAAGCCGCCAGGTCTGCGAGTACCGGCGTTTTAAAGAGCGCGGAGAGCGGGAGTTCACGCTGGGCCGCGATACGGATGCGGGCAATTACCTGGGTGGCAAGCAGGGAATGCCCTCCCAGATCAAAAAAGTTGTCAGTAATGCTTACGCGTTCTACGCCAAGAACGTCGGCCCAAATATCTGCCAGGAGCGACTCCATCGATGTTCGAGGCGCAACGAAGGGGCCAGCGCGTTGCAGGTCTGCCTCCACAGGGCCTGGTAAGGCACGGCGATTGATTTTGCCACTGGGAGTCAGGGGCAACGCCTCCAGCAACATAAAGACCGTTGGCACCATATAGTCGGGCACTCTGGACTTCATATAGCTGCGTAGTTCATCGAATGATAGCTTTTGATCTCCCTGGGGCACCACGTAGGCAACCAGACGTTTATTACCGGGGGCATCCTCGCGCGCGAGCACAACGGCCTCACGTACTGCCTCATGCTCAACCAGCAGTGTCTCAATTTCTCCCAACTCAATGCGGAAGCCCCGGATCTTCACCTGTGCATCACGCCTGCCACTAAATTCAAGGGTGCCATCCGGTAAAGAACGCACAATATCGCCAGTTTTGTAGAGGCGGGCGCCTGGCTGTTGACTGAAAGGATGGGGTATAAAACGTTCAGCAGTCAGGTCAGGTCGATTGAGATACCCGCGAGCCAGTCCTGCCCCCCCTATGTACAGCTCACCTGGCTCTCCTGGCGGCACAGCTTGCAAATGAGTATCCAGGACGTGCAGTTGGAGATTTTGCACGGCCTTGCCCATAGGTACATTTCGATGTTGCGTCACAGTAGGGGTAACTGAGTAGAGTGTGGCACAGATACTGGTTTCTGTAGGGCCATAGCCATTAATGATATGTAGCGCAGGCAGATAGGTTTGAATCTCCGCCAGCAACGATGCAGGAATAACCTCGACTCCTACTAATAGACGCCGTAAGGAGAAGCGTTGCCCTTCTTGCAACGCATTGAGCAGGTCTACTAACATAAAAGGAGGAATGTAGGCACTGCTAATGTGCTGAGTCGAGAGCCATTCAATAAAGGTTTTTCCCTCTGGCCGTATGTGTTCGGGCACAATATGCAGTGTGCCGCCAGTCAGCAGCGGCGAGAAAATCTCATAGACCGAGACATCGAAGCTTAAGCTGGTCCAGAGACTGGCACAATCTCCAATGGATAGCGCTTGCCGGCGTTCAAAATCGTCAAGGAGATTGAGGACCCCAACGTGGCTACAGCACACCCCCTTTGGTTGTCCTGTCGAGCCAGATGTATATATCACATACATCAAGTTGGTAGCCACTGTGCCACTCTGTGGATTTTCCACCTGCTCTCTGCCGACCTCTTCCCACATCGTGTCTATACACACAAAGTGCGTCTGCTGCCGTTTGGGCAAGCTGGCGAGCAGGCTCTGCTGGGTGAGCAATGTCGTAACCTGAGCATCGTCCAGGATAAACGCCAGCCGTTCTTGCGGGTAGAGCGGATCAAGTGGAATATACGCGCCCCCAGCTTTAAGAATACCCAGTATACCCACGATCACCTCAAGTGAACGTTGCATACATAATCCCACGCGTACCTCTGGCCCAACACCTAGCTTTTGCAAATAATGAGCTAGCTGATTGGCGCGCTGATTCAACTGCCGGTACGTGAGTTGCTCACCCTCGAAGACGATGGCACAGGTTTCAGGTGTCTGTTCAGCCTGCTGTGCAATAACATCGTGGAGACAGCTAGTGTGTTCTTGCCAGTAAGAGAGTTGTTTTTGTAGAGACGACTTTGTCTGCGACAACTTTATCCTCCCGAAAAAATCAGATGAACAGTTTAAAACCGCAGTAAAAGATAACGATACAGGTATAACCTGATCGTCATTTACGGGCAGCGTTAAACAGATATGTTTGGATCGCTTTCGGAGGCAGGAATTGAAGAGTTATAGGCATCTGAGAACAGCTTGCTTCTGCAAACTCCCTTTACATCCAAAGAATATCGTAACACTCCTAATATAATGAGGCCTGAATGGCTATCAAGAGTATAGCGGATGGAAACTCCCAGGAAAGGGAAATTTGTTACATATTTAGGGAGTGGTAGCTATGCGCAAAAGTGGGAGGTATAGGGTACGTACAGCATATTGTACCTCATCGGGTAAAGAGGTATACTATCAAAGCTATACCTTGTCGTAGCAAGCGGAAACAGAAAAGGCCTTTTCTGTTTTTTAAGGAGGGAGGCTACCCAGATTGAATAAACAGTTTGGGGCGATTCTCAGTGAGGGTATCTCAAGCATCGCTCATCGCTGGCATAAGACAAAGTCGGCTGTCTACCGAGAGATAACACAACACCTGCGTGAAACAGGCCTTGACCTGACCGATTCTACGGTAGAGGGGTGGTGTCGTGGTTTTGTTCCCAAAGAACCCCAGGTAATCGCAAGGATAGTACGCTACTGCATGCAGCGCGGGCGCATTGATCGCCATTGGGTCGAAAGCTTACTCTACCATGCACATTATCCTGAGAGAACTGAGTTCTTGAATGAGGTATTTCCTCTCCAAAGGGATGGACAAGATGCGCACATCTCAAACAGTATACACACCCTACAATATGTGGATGATCCTGCGATCACTTTACGAACGCCGCTCGGTCGAGATCTGGTCGGCCGTCAAGACCTGCTAGCGACGCTTAAACAACGCCTGATGGCAAGGGAGAATCAGGGCATGCTGGCTCTCATTGGCCTTCCCGGCGTGGGCAAGACAACGCTGGCAATGGAACTGGCACAAAGCCATGAAATGCGTGAAGCGTTCAGGGATGGGATTCTCTACGTCAACCTGGGCCTCCAGCCAGATATCGGCCATCATCTCGAACGCTGGGCAAAACTTCTGGGTTTGATGACCGAGAGCGCCAGGCCGTCTTGCAGGCAAGAGTATATGGAGGCTATTCACGCTTCCATTGGAAAGCGCCGGATGCTCCTGGTGATAGAGGATGCCTGGACGGTTGATGCTGCCCTGGCTTTTCAAATTGGTGGTCCCTATTGTGCCCATCTCCTGACCACGCGTTTTTCAGATATTGCCCTGCGTTTCGCGGACCAGGGCGTGGTGAAAGTGGCAGAGTTGAATGAAGATGAAAGTAAGCTTTTGCTGGCACATTTCATTCCTCAGATTGTGAAGGATGAGCCAGAACAACTTCGCTCATTGATTCGCGCCGTGGATGGCCTGCCCCTGGCACTGACGTTAATCGGCAAACATTTGCAGGTCCATGCCTTTCATCATCAACCGCGTCGTTTACAACACGCGCTCCTGGCCTTACAGCAGGCCACAGAGCGTGTGCATCTGGAATATCCCCAGGGGCCGTTGGAAGCGAATCGGCAGAACTCACCTTCTCTTATGGCAAGTATCGGCACCAGTTACGAGGCCCTTAGTACAAACGCGCAACGAACACTCCGCGCCTTATGTATCTTTCCTGTGAAACCGAACACCTTCTCAGAGGAGGCCGCGCTTCTCGTCTCTACTTCGTCCTCAGCTATACTTGATGAATTAACCGACGCGGGTCTGTTGGAGAGTACCGGAGCAGGGCGTTATACCATCCACCAGACTATCGCCGACTATGCATTGCTCAAACATCGCGGGCCGCAAGCCGAAAGACGCCTGGTAAAATTCTTTGTTGATTATGCCCAGGCACACACGAAAGATTACAGCTTGCTCGAACAAGAAGCAAGCAATATTCTATACGCTCTATCACTTGCAGCCGCAGGAAAGATGACACAGTGCCTGGTGGAAGGGATGCAGGCTTTTTTTTACTTCTTGCTCCTGCGTGGCTGGTATGAAACAGCCCTCTCTTACTGTCAACAAGAACTTGAAGCTACCAAGCTGCTAGATGATCAGGAAGGCATCTGTATTGCATGTATGCACCTGGGAACGCTCCACGTCGAGTGCGGAGCCTATAACGAGGCTGAAGTATTCGCACAGGAAGGTTTAGCTCTCGCCCGTCAACTCCACGCCTCCTTTCATCTCAGTACATTCCTCCATCTCCAGGGAAACATTGCAGTGAAAAGAGGCGACAGCGCGCTGGCGGAGGAGTATGCTCAGGAAGGTCTGGCAATAGCACATTGCCTGAATGAGAGTGCATTGATATCTTTACATCTTTTGCTACTCGGCATAGTAAAAAATATGCAAGGAGAGTATAGTCAGGGAGAGTCTCTCTTGCAGGAAGGGTTGAATTTCGCTCGTCAGGGGAATGAACCCCGCACAATCAGTAGCTTACTTACGGCTCTGGGGTCATTTGCTGGGATGCGTGCTGAGTATACGCAGGCAGAGAGCTACTATCAGGAAGGCCTGGTTCTTGCCCGAGCCAATAAAAATATTGAGCGCGTCGCGGCCTGTCTCAAGGGATTAGGGATTCTGGCCGCAATACGTTATGATTATGCCCAGGCGGAGATGGCCTTCCAGGAGGCGTTGCCACTAGTAGAAGCGATGGGCTTGCAAGAACATATGGCCTCTTTTTATACCAACCTTTCAGTAGTTGCGCGCTATCGCGGCCATGGTGCTCAGGCGGAAGCCTATGCACTGAAAGGCCTGGCCCTTGCCCGTAAAATGGGCCATAAAATAGGTATATGTGATATTATCACTGGCTTAGGAGTACTCTATATTCAATTGCAAGATTTTGAGCTAGCCAGGCAGTACCTGGAAGAAGCTATTACATTAGCAACAGAGATCGGGCATCCTTATCACCTGGGGAAAGCCCTGGACGCTTTGATCCAGGTCTCGATCAGACAAGAGGATTGGGGGCGAGCTGAGGCCTGTTTGAAGGAAATGTCTGAGTTGATGAAGAGCTACAACAACGATGAGTTCAAGTGCTACTGCTTCGATGGCTGGGGCGAGTATTATATCCGGCAGGAATTGACTAAGGTTGCCGCCGTTTCGTTCGGGGAAGCACTCGATTTGGCGCGCAAGATCAATGAGAAGGAGGCTATCGCAAAGTCTCTCTATGGTCTGGCTCGCGTTGCTCTGAAATGCGGTAACCTGGCTCAAGCGCGCCAGTATGGGGAAGAGAGCGCGCAGGTTTTTGCCGTTGTAAACGTGTATAGCGCTCGTGAGGTTGAGCGCTGGCTTGAGATGTGTGTGGCGGAGGGAAAGCCTTCTTAAGGCTGAGCTTGATCTGCTCTCAGGAATAATGGTATATAGCATGCAAGATCATGTTCTGAGGAGCAGCGAATGTTGAACATCTATCAATTGGAACAGCACATCGAGGAGCAGATGCAAGCGGCTCAGGTGCCTGGGCTTGCTCTCGCCATTGTAAAAGATCAGGCTGTGATCTATGCCAGGGGTTTTGGCGTCACCAGTGTCGAGGATAGTGGTGTACCGGTTACGCCTCAAACGCTCTTTCGCATCGCTTCAGTCACGCGTCCCCTGACGGGTACGGCATTGATGCGGCTGGTCGAACAGGGAAAACTTGATCTAGACCGTCCTCTCAAGCACTATATCGACTGGCTCACCTTTCATGAGGCCGGCATCGAAGAGCAGGTCAGTTTGCGTATGCTGCTGAGTCATACCTCTGGCCTCCGTACCGCGGGCGAACATTTTGGTCCTCGCAATCCTGAGGCACTGGAAGCATATATCCGTACCGCGCTGCCAACGTTTGAGCTTACGGCTCCTCCTGGCAAATTCTGGGCATACAGCAATCCTGGTATGAACCTGGCAGGCTATCTCGCCGAAGTCGTGAGCGGCCAACCATTTACCAGACTGATGCAGGAACTCGTGTTCGATCCATTGCAGATGAGGCGTACAACCTTTGATCCGCTCGTTGCCATGACCTATGCGCTTGCGCAATCGCATGATGTGCGTGCTGATGGGACGCTCTGCGTTCAGCATGAATTCGCGGAAAGCGTTCCCTATTATCCTTCCAGCTTTGCGCTCTCAACGGTCCTGGACCTGGCCAACTTTGCCAGTATGCAGATGAACCATGGCGCCTTTCAGAACCAACAGGTTCTTACACCGGCCTCGGTACAGGCGATGCAGACGAAACAGGTAAGCACGTATACCCTCTCGGACGCGGGCTACGGATTGACGCTTGGACTTGATACCTATAAGGGCATTCCTATTGTCGAACACAAGGGCAGCATCAGCACGTTCGGTAGCCGCTTTGTGCTGGCTCTTGACGCGCGGGTCGCTATCGTGTTACTGTACAACCGCATCAATGCAGCATTCGCCGTGGATCAGCTCATCTCTACTATGCTTGATCAGGTGCTCGACCTGCCAGCAAAGTTTCCCGGCCCACAGGCAATTGAGCCCGATACCACAGTGTGGCCGCTCTATACCGGCTCGTATCTTGGCAACTGGCGCGGATTGCTGACGATCTCAGCGCAAAATGCGCAGTTATACCTTGACATGAACGGAAAAACGCTTCCCTTACACGCGCTTAAAAGGGACCTGTACTTTGGGAAAATACCTGAGAGCGAGGCCCGCCTTTCTATTGGATTTCCCCTTGAAGGCCCAGAACCAGCAGACTATATTCTGGTAGATACCCTCCCATGCCAACGCATCGAGCGTGCCAGCGGAATTGTTCCTGATCTGGACCAGTGGCAAGCGTATTGTGGCACCTATGTCGGCGGTGTTGATGTGCTCACCTTTCGTATTGAAGATGGACAGCTCATTATTCATGCTTCATCGGATCAGAAAGAAGTGACGTGTATTCCTCTGGATACGACACGCTTTGCCTGCGATTGGGGGGTGTTTGAATTTCATATCGCTCAAGATGGCAGCGTTCCCTGGGTAACATATGGGCAAGCATACAAGATTATGCGCCTCAATGCATAGACATATATATATTTTAGCGTGAAAGGTGATCAGCCATGTCCTCTCGCAATGAAGATACTGAGCAGGCAAAGATGAGCAGACCGGCGGGCAAACCTGTATCTCTCTGGCTGAACCGCGACTATATGCTCTTATGGAGCGGTCAAGCTATTTCCCTCATTGGTACCGAGGTTTCGCAGTTTGCTTTTCCCCTGCTTGTTTTAGCGATTACGCGTTCGCCCGCCCTGGCTGGCATCGCTGGCGCGGTCAGCGCCCTACCTTATCTTATTTTGAGTTTACCCGCGGGTGCCTTGATTGATCGCTGGGATCGCAAGCGTGTCATGATCCTCTGCGATACAGGACGCGCTTTGAACATGGCAAGCATTCCTATCGCGCTTCTGCTCGGTCATCTGACGCTCATTCAAATTTATCTCGTGGCCTTGATAGAGGGTTCCTTATTTGTTTTCTTTAATCTCGCACAGGCTGCCTGCCTGCCGCGTCTGGTCCCCAATGAGCAATTGCCCACTGCGACAGCTCAAAACGAGGCTACCTATAGCACATCGTCCCTGCTCAGCCCATCGCTGGGAGGTGTGCTCTATAGTGTACGCCAGGTATTGCCTTTTACGCTTGATGCCATCTCTTATGCGTTCTCTGTAATCTCGCTGCTCTTTATTCGTACCCCTTTTCAGAAAGAGCGTATCACGGCGCAAGAGCGTCCTGCCTTGCGCCATGAAATTGCCAGGGGACTTGTATGGCTCTGGCGGCAGCCGCTCATTCGCTATATTGCCTTTCTTACCGGGGGCTTTAATCTCCTGGGGTCCGGTATTGTGTTAGTTGTGATTGTCCTGGCGCAACATCAAGGGGCTTCATCGACCACCATCGGCATTATTTTTAGTATCGCAGGCATAGGGAGTATTCTTGGCTCGCTCGTGGGGGGATTTATTCAAAAACGTTTCCGTTTCGGGACAGTGATGATCATCCTTTGCTGGTTGCCAGTTCTCCTCTGGCCACTGTATGCTATCGTTCCCAACGTGTTTCTCCTAGGCGTTGTCACCGCTGGCCTCTTATGTATTGGCCCTATTTATAATGTCGTGCAGTTCAGCTACCGGCTTGCGCTCATTCCAGACGAGTTGCAGGGACGTGTCAACAGTGTCTTTCGTCTGATTGCATTCGGCTTTATCCCCTTAGGTCAGGCATTAGCCGGCTTCCTCTTGCAAAGCATCGGCACAACCTCCACCATTCTCTTGATTACCGCTGTCTCATTGTTGCTGGCCATCACGACGACTTTGCAACCATTGGTTCGTCATGCTCGCCCCATTGAGGAGCTAGAGACAGCTTAGCACCTCATAGGGAAGGGGTACACACCACCCTCTACTATGCCAGCGATGTCCATAGGTCCAATCGTTGCTTCCGCAAATTCCTGAACGCGGCGAAGTTCTACAAGGCGAGCGTGCTGATCATGGGTGGCGACATCCTGGGCAAGGCGATTGTCTTTCTGGAAGAGGGACGCCCCGGTGTCTATGGCACCGAAGAGCATGGGCGGGCCATCGAATTTGCCACGGAGGCAGAAGTGCAGGAGTTTGAAAAGCGTGCTGGCTCTCGCTGGCCGAGGAGCGACTGGCGGGAACCGGCGTGCGTTGCTACATCATGGGCGGAAACGATGATCCACCATGTTCTCTGGTTGATCGCGGTGCAACTATACACCGCGATCAA
>JBDTHH010000220.1:0-5068 GCA_039937055.1 Ktedonobacteraceae bacterium
GGTTGCCCCTGGGGGAGGGGGGATACGTTGCCAATGCTGGCCACGGTCCCGGCTCACAAAGGCCCCATTGCGATCATCTTCCAGTACAATGCTCCTGGCCTGAACAGGGTCTGGCCGAATCTCACAATTGGCGGCTGGCGTGGGCAGGGGCAATTCCTGCCAATGCAGACCCAGGTCGTCGCTGCGATAGAGCAGATGGGGAACAGTAGGGAGGAGAGAGCCTCTCGCCAGGTGGAGGCGGCAAAGATAGAGGGTCGTGGGATCGACTGGAGACGATGTGATCGCAGGGAAACCCATCGGATAGTAGGGGTAGAGGTCATCCGCTGGAAGCTTTGGGGCTGGCGACAGGGTCAGCAACGTGCGCCACGTGCCTCCCAGGGTATCTACCGGAGTTGCCGAGGCAGTGGGACTCGCATGCGGCTTCTGTGTGGCCGTCGTCTGCCCCGTCTGCCTCGTCTGCCTCGTCTGCACGAAAAAGCGCACAAATGCCACATTTGCGACAAGAATGAGCAGGATCGCCGCTACCAGCAAGGCGCGTCCTCTCGTACGCGCCACTGGCCGCTGGCGAGGGGGGGAGACGGCGGGAGGCATCGGCTGGCGAGGAACGGGTAGTGGCAGCGAAGTCGGGGATGATAGGTGTTCTGTTGCTAGACTATCCTGCCCATCCTCTGAAGCAGGAGCGGCTGAGAACACCCCTTTGAGCACGCGATGATACGCGCGAAGCTCGACAAGCGTGTGCTGGCATTGGGGGCAGTGCGCCACATGCCTGGCAAGCCGTTGCTGTTCGTGCGGGTCCAACTCTCCAGTGGCATACGCGTCCAGAAGCCCCTCTCTCTCGTCTGGGGGAAGGACACATCCAGTGCCTGAATCGAGCGGTTTTTCAGAGAATGTCATCGTGGAGCCTCCATGTCTAACTGGTGGTACATAGTTCTCAGAGCAGCGAGGCCGCGCGTCACGCGTTTCCGAACGGCTTCCTGGCTGACCCCAAGTCGCACAGCGATCTCGCGGTAGTGCTCGTCTTCGACAAAGCGCAACAGGAGACAAGCAGCATCCTCTTGAGAGAGGTGGCTGAGGGCCTCCCGGAGCAACTCACGCACAACATACTGATCCTCCGGGGTGGCTCTGACCTCTGCCCATGGCGGTGTCCTTCCAGGTTGGGGGTCAGAGACGCTAGAGCGGACGGCCTGCGCTTTGAGATAGTTCAGGGCACAATTGGTGGCAATGCGGTAGAGCCAGGGAGCCAGCGGATGCTCCTGAAGATAGCGCTGTTCCTCCAGACTGGCCTCGCTTCTAGAGGCACGGCTGGCTGGCAGCTGCCAGCGAGGAAGGGCCCGATAGGCTGCCAGAAAGGTTTCCTGCGTCAGGTCTTGCGCGCTTTCTGTGTTGCCCACAAACTGCCGCAGATAGTGAGAGATAGGCGGCGCGTATACGGTGTAGAGACGCTGAAACGCATCGGCCTTCCCCTGGACCGCCAGCGCAATCAGAGCGAGTTCGTCTAAACGTTCAACGTCCTGCTGATTCACAAACGCCCTCCTCAGGATAGTAGATAGACAACCATGTAGCTATTCATGGATTCTATCTACTATAACAACGCGCAACCCTAAAACCGGACAGAAAAGAGGTGTCATTTGTTAGACAGGATCTGAGGTTGAACGAGGGTGACTGCGAAAATCTATCACTACGCGCTTTCGTTCTAGTTTTTGCGCAAAACAGGGCTAAAAGGGACATAGCGCCCCTTGCGAGACATGGCGCCCGCAAGGGGCGCCACTACACATAATTCGTCGATTGAATATTTATAGAGCATTACGCGGATGAGGAGCATCCCAGACGCTATGGATAAATGCCGCGGATCTGGGTGGCTTCGGCGACGCGTGAGATGGCCAGCATATTGGCGGCCAGGCGCATATCGCAGTGGTACTGGTCGGCTTTTTCGGCCACCGCCGCGAAGGCGCGATTCATAATGACTTCGAGCCTCTGCGTGATCTCATCAACGCCCCAGAAGAAGCTCTGAATGTCCTGCACCCACTCGAAGTAACTCACCGTGACACCGCCGGCGTTGGCCAGGATATCGGGGATGACGACGATGCCCTTGTCGTGGAGGATCTTGTCGGCTTCAGGAGTCGTCGGCCCGTTGGCGGCCTCGGAGACAATGCGAGCCTGAATACGGTCGGCGTTCGCGGCCGTGATCACACCCTCGGTAGCGGCTGGGACCAATATATCGCAGGGTACTTCCAACACATCCTGCAGGCTCATCTGCTGAGCATTCGGGAAGCCCATAACGCTCCCGCGCTCCTGCTTATGGCGCAATACGGCAGCCGGATCAAGCCCGGCCTCATTATAAATACCGCCCCGCGTGTCACTCACCGCCACAACTTTGCAGCCCTCGGTATGGAAGAGGCGCGCCGCGATCGAGCCGGCGTTGCCATAGCCCTGGACGCTGACGCGCGCGCCCGGCAACGGCATATCCATGCGCCTGGCGGCCTGACGTGTGACGAACAGCACGCCGGTGGCGGTGGCGTCGTTGCGCCCCTCGCTACCACCAATGGAGAGCGGCTTGCCGGTCACAACGGCGGGGATCGAGTACCCCATATGCATCGAATAGGTATCCATGATCCAGGCCATCACCTGGGGATTGGTGTTGACATCGGGAGCCGGGATATCGCTATGCGGGCCGATGACGATCGAGATTTCGGTCGCGTAGCGGCGCGTCATGCGTTCCAGTTCGCCCGAACTCATTTCCTTGGGGTCGCAGACCACGCCACCTTTGGCGCCGCCATAAGGGATACCAACAACAGCGCATTTCCAGGTCATCCACATGGCCAGCGCCCTGACCTCGTCCAGCGTCACTTCGGGGCTATAGCGAATGCCGCCCTTGGCAGGCCCGCGATTGACGTTGTGCTGTACCCGGTGTCCGGTAAATGTCCTGATACGTCCATTGTCAAGGCGCACCGGGAAGTTCACGGTGAGTTCGCGCTTCGGCCGGCTCAGGATCTCGCGCATATCTTCGGAGAGGTTGAGCTTAGAAGCCGCCGACTCAAACTGTTGAACAGCCATAGTATAGGGGTTTAGTGCGGCAGATTTCACGTCGTCGTGCATCCTGCCCTCCTTCTTTATGGGTAATGAGTAAGACTGAGACCCCACTTATATGGGGGCCTCGTCCAATTTTGATTTTAAAAGCCTTTGTACAATATCGGCCTTAGCCTGGCCACGCGTGCGTTTCATGACCTGGCCTACAAGCGCTTGAATAGCATTTAACTTCCCACTGCGATAGTCAATAACTACCTTGGGATTGGCCGCTATCACCTCCTCTACGATACGCTCCAGCTCCTGCTGGTCGCTGATCGGGGGCTTCATGCCTTTCTTGATCACAATTGCCTCAGGCATGTCGCCGGACGCAAAGGCTTCTTCCAGCACCTCTTTGGCTTGCTTGCCTGTGATGCGCTCTTTCTCAAGCAGGTCCAGCAGGTTCGCCAGGGCAGCCGGTGAAAGAGGACTTGCGTGTATCATTATGCTGTTCGCCTTCAGCAGGCGCACAACTTCGCTCAGGAGCCAGTTGCTGGCTACCTTGGCGCGCGCCTTGCGATCCTGTGCCTGCGAAGCAGCGAGAACGTGTTCGAAGTAGTCACCCAGACCCTTCTCTTCGACCAGGACATTGACATCCTGCTGAGAGAGCCCGTACTCACTGGCGTAGCGAGCGCGACGCGCGTCAGGGAGTTCCGGCATGCGCGCGCGTATCTCCTCAACCCCGGCGCGGCTAATCACCAGTGGAGGCAGGTCGGGTTCGGGAAAGTAGCGGTAGTCGTCGGCCTGCTCCTTACTGCGTTGCGAGACGGTAATGCCCTTCGTCTCAACCCAGCCGCGCGTCTCCTGGCGGATGCGCTCTCCGGCTCGCAACAGGGCGGTTTGGCGCTGTGCTTCGTATTCCAGCGCCAGTTGGACTGCGCGGAAGCTGTTCATGTTCTTGATCTCGGTCTTGACACCCAACTCTTGCTGGCCATGGGGTCGCAGCGAAATGTTGGCATCGCAGCGCAGGCTCCCCTCCTCCATCCGCCCCGACGACACCCCCAGGTAGACCAGGACCTCGCGCAACCTCTGCATGTAGAGCCGCGCCTCCTCAGGACTGCGCATATCCGGCTCGCTGACGATCTCCATCAAGGCTGTGCCGGCACGATTGATGTCCACCAGACTATAGCCTCCGTGATGCAGCAAGCGGGCAGTATCTTCTTCAAGATGCACGCGGGTCACGCCGATGCGGCGCATCTGGCCGTTATGCTCGATCAGCAGATAGCCATCGCGGCTCAAAGGGAGATCGTATTGCGAGATTTGATAGCCCTTCATCAGGTCAGGATAGGGATAATTCTTGCGATCAAACTTGGAGTACTCCGGGATGCTACAGTTGAGCGCCAGCGCCGTCATGATCGTATAGGCCACGGCCTCCTGGTTGATCACCGGCAGCACTCCCGGCATGCCCATACAGATGGGACACACATGCGTATTCGGCGCCGCGTTGGCGTAGTCGGTGCTACACGAACAAAACATTTTACTTTTCGTACTCAGTTGCGAGTGGACCTCAAGGCCGATCACAACCTCAAAGTCGGTGGCAACATCACTATGAGCAGATAGAGCCATCGTTCCTAACCTTCTCTTTACATAGGCCATCCACTGTAGGCGCTACGTGTATGTCAAGACAGCGAGCCGTCAATAAAGACACGACAATTGCAGTAAGTCTAGCCCTTTCCCCGGCATTCGTCAATGGGCCACAAGATGTCTGCCCAAAATATTCGGGCTGTGATTATTCTCGCGATTATGTCCTGGCAGCTCGCAACTGGTCCAATACCCGCAGCGTGGCTTCGCCGTCTGCTGGCGGGTAGAGCAGTTCGGCACGTCCGGTTGCACAGGCGGTGAAATGCGCGACCATCGCCTGGTAAGGATCGGCCGGCGCGAACCCGCGCTGCTCGCTAGTCGCCCCACGCTGGATCAGCAGCGTTGTGTGGTCCTCGCGCCAGGCTGTGAAGGCCAGCGGCGCGGTGACAGCGGCCTCGCTGCCAACGACCTCGATAACCTGGTG
>JBDTHH010000221.1:0-12696 GCA_039937055.1 Ktedonobacteraceae bacterium
CGTGTAGGGGAGACCATTCGTGGTTTTCTGCTCCATCGAGAGATGCACCATGCCTCCCTGCACATGCACCTCGCTCGGACTGTAGTAGCTTCTGCCGCCACCGTGTGGTCCGGTGTACAGCCCCCAGGTCGGGTTGAGCTGCGTGCCATTGAAATCATCGCTGAAGACCAATGTCCACATCGCGTTGTTGCTGCTGGTAGTGTTGCTATTGCTGCTGGACTTCTTAGACGCTGCCGGGCTGGGAGTTGGCAGTGGCGCGAGAGCGTGTCCTTGTGCCGTTGCAGTGCTACCGGAGCTACCTATCGTCCCGGTATTGCCGCCCGAACCACCCGGCGCAGCACCTGAACAGGAGGCCAGGCTCGTAACAGTCAGCAACGCCATACTCACAAGCAACAGTCGAAGCTTGCGCTGGTGATACATAAATACGTGCATGTTTCCCCTCTATCCCCTATGGGGCGTCCTATAGTGAACGAAACCGACCGACCCAAATTTATTGTACACAGGATAACATAGCGGCGTATGTGCTGCCCGCTGGTCGCTTTATGCATAGCAGGAAAGTACCCGCTGACAGCGTAGTTTCTTAACCTGGGATCAGCTAGTTAGCTATAAGGGATCTGGCAAAGAAGCCATGAGGGGAAGGAGCGATAGGCGTAGGGGCGCCGTTTACAAGCCCGGTAGACATTACAGGTAACTGCTACCGGGCGGGCGTGTAAACGGCGCCCCTACGCGGATGGCGTCCCTATGAGGCGTGCAGGGAACGCACGTCGTGGGTCCCTAATCTTTAGAGCGTGGGTCAAACGCGTCGCGTAAGCCATCGCCCAGGAACGAGAACGCCAGGACGATGATCGCGAGCATAGCGGTCGGTACGATGATCTCCCAGGGATGATCCTGGAGCTGGGGAGTCGAATCTGAGATCATCAGGCCGAGGCTGGCGCCAGGGGCCTGTACACCCAGACCGAGCAGGCTGAGGCCCGCCTCACCGATAATTGTATTAGAGATGTTCAATGTCGAAGCGATGACCACAATACTTGACAGGTTAGGTATGATATGCCGGAGAATAATGCGGCCATTGCTCGTGCCCGATGTGCGTGCCGCCTCAATGAACTGCTGCTCTTTAAGTTGGAGCGTCTGCCCACGTACATAGCGAGCCATCAAGGGCCAGATCGTGAATGCCAGGGCCAGTGAGACCACGACCAGACGCGCGTTCCCGTTTGGCCCAATCACTGGAAAACCAGCCAGGGCTGCATCTGTGGCGGGGCCAAAAATGCCTGTCAGCAGGATCGCAAAGAGCAGTCCTGGGAAGGCAAACATCAGATCGGTGAAGCGTGCCAGGATCTGGTCGATCCAGCCACCAAAGTAGCCTGCCAGCACGCCGACGGTGGTACCCAGCAGGATATCTACCACCTCAACAAGCAAGGCAACAGTGACTGAGATGAGCATGCCCTGCATCAAGCGCGACAGCATATCGCGCCCGAGGTCATCGGTGCCGAGCCAGTATTGCGCCGATGGCCCTTCATCCTGGCGGATAAGTTCCTCGTGCGAAAAGCTGTGGTAGACACTGGCAGGTACCGGGCCGTTTTGCTCACTGTTATAGACAGAACCAACGCGTTGATAGATAAATGGTCCGACGATAGCAATGAGCACAACGAGAATAATCACCCCCAGGCTGACCATCGCGCGTATATCATGACGCAGGCGCCGCAAGGATTCCTGGAGAGGCGTAGGCGACTTCTCTAGCTGGTCTTTCTCCGGCGTCAGCGCTACATCCGTCGCTACTGCATTATTGGCGAGGTCGAGATATTCCGGTGGAGGCGGCACCACACCGATGTCAGGAAGCATAAGTTCTGGCTCTTTGTCGCGGGTATCCATAGGTGATGTAACCTCCTCCTACTCGTTTTTGATGCGCGGGTCAACAACAGTATACAGCAGGTCTGATACCAGGTTGCCCAGCACGACACACACAGCCAGTAAGACAACGGTCGCCTGGATGACCGGATAGTCGCGTTCCAGGATGGATTGCAGTGAAATCTTGCCGATGCCGGGGATATTGAAGATTTGCTCGATGAAGAAGGCTCCCGTCACCAGGAGACCGATGGCGAAGCCCAGAACAGTCACCAGCGGGATCATGGCGTTGCGCAAGGCATGACGAATGACAACGACGCGTTCGGTCAGGCCCTTGGCGCGAGCCGTGCGTACATAATCCTGGCGCAAGACCTCCAGCATCGTCGTGCGTGCCAGGCGGGCAAAGTAGGCGTAGCCCGCCGCTCCATACACCAGGATAGGCACAATCTTCGGTTGCAGGTCTGCCCAGTCGTAGTACCAGGGTGTGCCCCAGGATGACGAAGGCCAGCTTCCCCCTGTTTGCTTGTCTAAGATGACAATGATCACCTGCGCTATGACGGCGATCACGAAAGGTGGCAGGGCATAGATAATCAGCGCGACGGCCATGTTGGTGGTATCGAGCCAGGTATTGGCCTTCAGCGCCGAGTAGATACCCACCGGAATGCCAAGCACCAGCTCGACCAGGAGGCCCCAGAAACCGAGTTCGGCTGAGACAGGCACCCCATCGCTGAGGATATCCCAGACGTGGCGACCCTGATATTTGAAGGAGATACCGAAATCGAACCGGGTCAGGTGGACGAGAAAGTTGGAGTATTGTTGATACCAGGGAAGGTCCAGCCCATATGCATGACGCAGTTGGAGCCAGGTCTGCATATCGAAGTGATCGCCCATTTGCTGGCGAATGGGATCACCGGGGGCGAAATACCCCAGAATGAAGGTGATGAAGGTCACGCCAATGATGACAAAGATCAGGCCAATGAACCTCTTCACTAGAAATTGGACCATGGTTTGCCCTTCGCTCTCTTGCTTACACTAGCATTTTGCATCAAATGATGGAGGCAGGGGTATATCGCAACTCTCTAACAAGCACCTGTTTGTACGAATGACACACTGCCGGGTAGTGGGCCTGTGAAACTCGTCTCTCTAGATCATATGAGTCGGCTATTATATATCTTAAGTGGCTAGAGCACTCTTGTCAAGCTAATCGAAGTGTGGAGTTGCGCGGGCGCCCGAAAGGTTGTGTGCTACAGAACTGCTGTTTACTACGACCCGATGGTCTCTCTGGGAAGATGGAGTATTGGGTTTCTGAAGAGTAAGCAGTCCTGGCACCCCCAGAGGGGCACCAGGACCAACTACCGGGTATGAATCATCGACTACGAAGTAAAGTAGATGTTCTGCCAGGCGTCGGGCGGAATGTTGGACAGTGCGTTCCAGACAATACCTTTCAACTTGGTGGTTTGCAGGAGCTGCACTTTGTTCTGGTAGATCGAAATCCAACCAACATCATCGACAATCTGCTCCTCAGCCTGGTTGTACTGCTGCAGGCGCTGTGTCGCGTTCGGGTTGACATCTGCCTGATTCAGTAGCGCCTGTATTTGCACTTGCTTGGCAGCATCTTGTGACTGGTTCTGGCCGTAGTTCATCTGGTTGTAGCCTGACCCCTGGGCAAAGAAGGTAGACAGCCAGTCCTGCGCGTCAGGATAGTCCGCCAGCCAGCCAGAGATCCAGATCTGTAAACCCTTAGGATTGTTGACAGTAGCATTCTCCAGAGTGATCAGTTTGGCGAAGGTAAAGCCTTCGCTCTTGATGGTGACGCCCAGAACGGTCTGCCACATCTGGATAACGGCCTGTGAGGCATCCACGATGGCCTTCGAGTCAGTGTAGTAGGAGAACGTAATGGACGGGAAGGCTGTGAGATGCTCCTCGCTCATGCCTTGCTGGAAGAGGGCTTTCGCCTTGGCCCTGTCACCTGCGGTAGCGCTGACCCCTGCCGGACCTGTCAGGTTCGAGTCGTAGCCTGGCATACCTTGCGGGACGATATGGTTGGTAGGCGCCACTGCGTTTCTCAAAACTGTCTTCGCCAGCAGGTCTTTGTCGATAGCCAGCGCAAAGGCCTGGCGGATATGAATATTGTCGAATGGCTTGACCAGGTAGTTCATTGTCAAGTACCTGATCCTGAGGTTTCCATATTCCTGGAAATCTGCAAGCCCACGAGCAGAGGCCAGGTGAGCTGGCGGCACGCCTACCACACCGGTGGTATCGTACTGGTGGGAGAGATAGCCGTTGTAGGTGGTGTCCTGATCTCCAGAGATGAGGTACTCAAGCTTCTGGAGCTTCGGCTTCGCACCATAGTAGTCGGGATTGGGAATCAGGGTGATACCCTTGGTGTGGGAGTAGCTCTGGGTCTTGAATGGACCAGCGCCACCACCCGTGTCCAGGTGATCGGTCCACTGGGCGCCGTACTTATCGACCAGGCTCTGCTCTACTACATAAGAGCAGGGATAGGTCAGCGCCTGCAGGAAGTAGGCAGCCGGCTTGCTGATGACGATCTTCACGGTGTTGGGATCGGGTGCCAGTAGGCTATCACCGATGAGTGTTGGGATCTTGCCTGTGGTGATCTTGTCATAGTCCTTGACAAGATTGAGATAGTAGGCCACCTGAGACTTTGTCGCCGGCAGCAGGGCGCGGTTGATACTGTACACGACATCCTTGGATGTCAGTGACGTACCATCGCTGAACTTCAGACCCGGCTTCAGCGTAAATGTGTAGGTGAGACCATCGGAAGAGATGCTATGAGATGCCGCGAGCTGGTCCTGGACATTCAGTTTGGAGTCGAACTCGACCAGTCCGGTAAAGATCGATTGGATAGTATCCGCGTCAGTGGCGAGCTGGACAAGCGCGGGATCAAGCGTGCCAAAATCTGTCGCGCCTATCGGCCAGCGGAGGGTCTGGTTAGCGGCAGGGCCATTTCCATTTCCCTGGGGGGGAGGCGTGCCACCACACGATGAGATGAACACCGTTAAGAAAAGTAGCGTCGGCAGAATTGCAAATGCAATTCTTTTACCGTAGCCAGTGTGCATAGATGACTTCTCCTTTTGTAGAGAACGATGACGTAACGTAAGGAAACGGGGTACCTTTGGCCTGTTGCAAGTTCAATTCTCCGTTTACTCTCGTTGTGTCTAGAACGGTACCTCCTTTCTGCCTTCTAGTCATAGAAGAGCGTAAAAAGAAATCCCGCCTTGCATCAAATTATGACCATTATTAACTACGTCCAGAAATGACCAAATCTCTCATCACATAGAAAAATTCATATATGTATCCATGCCTTTCTCTATGAAAGTAGGCAATGAAGGCATTTGCAGGAAAGTATTACAGCGCATTGTGCAAGACTGCGCGTGCTGCGAAGTACCCGCACATGCCATGAACACCGCCGCCGGGAGGGGTTGATGACGAGCAGAGGTAGATGTGCCGGGATGAGGTGCTATAGGGTGTCAGGCTGATGGTGGGCCGTGTGAAGAGCTGCCAGAAATCCTGTACGCCCCCGTTGATATCGCCGCCGATGTAATTGGCGTTGTACGCTTCCATGTCGCGGGCGCTGAACAGATGGCGGGCCAGGATGCGATCGCGGAAGCCCGGCGCGAAGCGCTCGATCTGTGCCTCGATGCGCGCGGTCATATCGACCGTTGAGCCGCTGGGGACATGGCAGTAGGCCCAGACGGTCTGCTTGCCCTCCGGGGCGCGGGTGGCATCAAAGAGGCTTTGCTGGGCCAGCAGCACGAATGGTTTTTCAGGATGTGTACCTTGCCAGACCTCTCTTTCGGCGGCCGCGACCTCTGCCAGGGTCCCTCCAACATGCACCGTGCCAGCCTGCCTGCATTCGCTGGCTCTCCAGGGAATGGGGCCATCGAGCGCCAGGTCGATCTTGCAGACGCCGGGGCCGTAGCGATAGCGCTGGAGCTGGCGCGTGTAGTACCCTGACAACTGGGGGCCGGCCATGCTAAGCAACTGGCGCGGCGTCACATCGCACAGGATCGCGCGCGCGGAGGGTAGCGCGGCGAGCGCATCGATGCGCTCGCCGGTGATGATGTCTCCACCCAGCGAACGGAGATAGGCCGCGAGCGCATCGACAATCTTCTGCGAGCCTCCACGCGGTAGCGGCCAGCCCACAGTGTGACCCAGGCTAGCCAGCACCAGGCCCGCTGCCGCGCTCGGTGGCTGTTCAAGAGGAAGCATAGAGTGGGCGCCTATGCCGGCGAAGAGGGCCTGTGCATGTGGCCCATGAAAGAGTCGTGTCGCCAGTCCATACGCCGAGCGGCTCCCATTCAAGCCGAAGCGGGCCAGCGCAAAGGGATGGCGTGGGATGCGCAACGGCCCAAAGATACTTTCCGCGATGGCGTCCCAGTTGGCAACCAGGGGGCGTATAAGCTGTTGATAGGCCCGGCCATCGCTGCCTAACTTGGCGGCGGTGACCTCAATTGAGCGCTCCAGGACGGCCGCGCTGCCATCGTCGAGTGGATGCGCCAGCAGGGTTGGTGGCTGAATCCACTCCAGACCATATTGCTCAAGGGAGAGGGAGCGAAAAAACTGCGAGCCTACTCCTAGAGGATGGATGGCTGAGCAGATATCATGCACAAAGCCGGGAAGGGTCAGTTCTGCTGAGCGGCAACCCCCGCCGATCGTGTCTCTGGCCTCGTAGACGCGCACTGACCGGCCGGCCCGCGCCAGGGTGATCGCGGCAGCGAGGCCGTTGGGTCCAGAGCCGATAACGATGGCATCGTAAGCGGTGTGTTCAGGCATACATCATCACATATTCCGGCCGCGAGCAGCCACGGCCCTACGGGAATGGCTGGCGTGTCTGGTATAAGCATAGCGCATATTGCCGGGTTGTGCCAGAGGTTTTCTGGTACTTTTGGAGCTATGAGGGCGAGGAGCGGCTGGCGGGGGCGCTCTGTTCATCCGGAAAAATGCTCATGAAATCTACCAGGCGTGTGATCTGGAAGATCTCCATATAGTGATCGCTCAATCCATAGGCCAGCAGGCGACATTTCCTCCTCTAGCCATTGTAGAAGGATCATGGCCACATCCTCCTCCTGCTCCTGCTCAGTGCCTATAAATGCTACCAGTCGGACTTCGATCAGCTCCGCGCCTTCAAGAGGTCCCAACGTTTTGCGTCGGCGCAAAACGTGGTTTCTATCTCGGTCTCCAGGAGGGCGAGGGGAACATGGTCAGATAGTCAGATAGCCAGAGGCCCCTCTTTGACATTTTCATGAACTCATAGTAGAATTGCGTCTATATTGATGGGGGTCATTCACTGCTCATTTTGCCATGCTTCTGCAGGGACCTGGTTAGCGCGTCCAGTGAGGTATGACAGAGAGCTATGTGGCCGGAGAATGCCAACTCCTGGCCACAGCACTGGACACCCTTAGAAGGAGAGAGCATGGATTCGCACTATCCGCAGGACCCCACCCCTGAAGAGCCAGAAGTCGGGGCGGCAGAAGGCTTTTTGAGCCGGCGTACCCTCTTGAAAGCCGGTGTAGGCGCCCTGGGCCTCTCAGCATCCACACTGACGGCGCTCACTGTACTGGCCCGCACGCCCAACCGTATGGCAGCAGCCAGGCCCCATGGTCCATTGCCAGAGATCCAGTATGACATCAGCGATTACATCGCGCCTGCCAGGACGATCGATGGCGTGGTCTTTCGTTTTGGGCCGGTCTACACGCTCTTTGTGACTGCCCGGCTCACGCGCAGGCCCACGCACCAGGAACAGGTAATTATGGAGGAGGCCCTACGTACGATCGAGGCGGCCTATGAATTTAGTCCCAAAGGCATCTTTACGACTATCTCCTATGGTCTCCCCTATTTCAATCGCCTGGCACGCGACGTGGTGGCCGGGCATATGCCTCGCTTATTGACTGACCACACGCGTTTCGTGCTGGAAGAGGCCGTGCCAGGTCCCACCGACATCGCGCCGCAGAATCCAGGGATCAGCAAGCTCAAGTACAACGTGCCGGTGGTGATTGAGGAGAACGATGTCCTCTTGACGCTGCGCAGCGACGAACTCTCGCACCTCTATGACGTGGTTGCCTGGCTGAAAGGTAGCAACGAGTTGACGGGGCGGCGCGTACCATCGCCGGCCTTCAACGGTCTGCTGCTTTTCACCTCTGAGCGCTTGATGTTCGTCCAGATCGGCCTGCCGCGCCAGCTTGCCAACACGAATAGCCTGGCGTATGCGTCGCACATCAATCCGCACTCCCCGATGTGGATGGGATTCGCCGATCAGCAAGTGAGCGGCAGCGGCGCCGCGACGTGTACGGCTTTTCAGGGCGATGCCTCGGCGCGCTTCACCGATACGCACAAGGGAGATTATTTCTTCAACGGATCTATCCAGCACCTCTCGCACGTTATTCAAGACCTGGCGCAATTTTACGCGGCCGATGAACCCTATACCGAGCGCTGCCAGTACATGTTCCGTTCAAATCCCATCCCCTCGAAGGGGAACAAGGATCAGTATGCGAACGGGGGCGGGCCAGCGTTTCTGGAGAATATCTATCAGGGGACACACGACGCGCTGCACAACGCCGAGGCCATCCATACCTATCAGGGGGAGCATCGCATGGGCCACATCTCGGCTCTTCAGCGTTCATCGCGAGGCGCCGATGGCAAGCCCGCGCATATCCGTGCCGACGGACCTGGCTTTGATAGCATGGATGTGCCGGATGGCTCTTCGCAGCCGAAGCTGCAATTCAGCATCTTTGTGCCAACCGCCGAATTCTTTGCGCAACTGCGCAAGAACCAGGCCGCGCTCGATCTGGTGAATCGTTACCAGGTGCAAGACGATGATAATGGGCTGGAGCGCTTTATTACGGCGACGCGTCGTCAGAATTTCCTGGTGCCGCCGCGCGCGCACCGGTCCTTCCCGCTCCTGGAACTCTCCTGAGCGCGCGCGCCTTGCTTCAAGATGTGCCTGGTCTCAGGCTGCCCCTTGCGCGGGCGCGCTTACCCGTGTGGTATCGCGCGGGTCAAGCCGGTCGCGTAAGGCATCACCGAAGAGGTTGAGACTCAGCACGACCAGGATGATGGCCAGGGCCGGACCGAACATCATCCAGGGATCACTGCTGAGGTAGGGTTGCGCGTCGCTGATCATCGAGCCCCACTCGGGCGTTGGCGGTCCGGCTCCCAGACCTAAGAAGCTGAGCACCGACTCGTCCAGGATGGCGAATGAGATCGAGATGGTGGCCTGCACCAGCAAAGGGCTGAAGATGTTGGGGAAGACATGCCGCAGCAGGATTCTGCGCGTGCGCGTCCCACTCACCGTGGCGGCGGTCACGTAGTCCTGCGCCGCCACCTGGAGCGTCTGGCCGCGCGCGAGCCGGGCGTAGAGGGGGACACGCACAATGGCCAGGGCGATGGCCACGTTGATGACGCTGGCTCCCAGGGCGGCAGCTATCGCCAGTGCCAGGATCAGCGAAGGGAAGGAGAGGATCGAGTCCACAACCATCGTGATGACCTGGTCAACCCAGCCTTTGAAATAGGCGGCCAGGATGCCCATGAGCGTGCCGCAGATGCCACCCATCAAGATCGTAGCTAGCCCCACCGACAGCGAGATGCGTGTCCCATAGATGATGCGGCTGAGCTGGTCGCGCCCAAGCGCATCCGTTCCGAGCAGGTGCGCGAAGCTCGGTCCCTGCGTCGCGACCGCCGGGTGGTATTGCAGCGGGGGATATGGGCTGATGATGGGCGCGAAGATGGCCGCCAGGATGAAGAGCAGCAACATGACCCCGAACCATAAGCGCGGGTCCTGCCGAAAGGCTTTTATCGTCTGCTCCAGCCATGCCGCACCTATCCAGACAGATGGTTGTTCCAGGGTCTGTGGTTCCTGGCTCGTCGGGATTGCCATAGCATGCTCCTGCGAGCAGCCAGCGCGGGAGCGCTGGCTGCATCTATAGATTACGCCTTATCGAGACGGATACGTGGGTCAAGGGTCGCGTAGCAGATATCCACAAGTAAGTTGATTGCCATATAGGAAAGTGCGGAGAGCAAGACCACTCCCTGGACGACGGGATAATCTTTCGAGAGAATACTGCTGACCGCCAATTGACCAATGCCAGGCCAGAGAAAGATCGTCTCGATCACAAAAGCGCCAGCGAGGATCGTGCCCACCTGCAATCCAACGATAGTCAGCACGGGGGTAATGGCGTTGCGCAGCACGTGAAGATAGACGACCCTTCTTTCCGACAGCCCCTTGGAGCGCGCCGTCTTGACGTACTCCTGGCTGAGCGCTTCGATCATACTGGCGCGAATCTGGCGCATATTGACGGCCACAGCCCCCGTCCCCAGCGCGAGCATAGGTAGGATCAAGTCTTGCAGATTGGCCAGCGGATCTTCAGTAAAAGGTACGTATCCTCCGGGCGGCAGGAGCCGCAGACCGACAGCGAAAAAGAAGATCAGCAGCAGGCCCAGCACAAAACTGGGGATAGCTGTGCTCAGCAGAGTGAGCACGTTCACAATCCAGTCTATGACGGAGTTGCGATGTGTCGCGGAGTAGATGCCCAGGGGGATCGCCAGGACGAGAGAGTAGAGCAGCGCGCAGATGCCCAATTCCGCTGTGACAGGCAGGCGTTGGATGATGGCATCCAGAACCGGTTGCTGGAGCTGGATAGAATCCCCCAGGTTCCCGTGCAAGGCCTGCCAGAGCCATAGGACGAATTGGACCGGCACCGGCTTGTCCAGACCGAGCTGCTGTTGCAGCGCTGCCACCGCCTGTGGCGTGGCCTGCTCGCCCAGGAGAACGCGCACAGGATCACCAGGCACGAGGTGAATCGTCATGAATACCGTGAAACTAACGATCAATGCGACCGGAAGCATGAAGAAGATCCGTCGCGCGATATAGCGGGCCACGATGCTTCCCCCCTTTTGTAGTCAATAGTCAGGCGAGAAACAGAAGGTACATGTCCATTGCTCTCGCCTGGTCTATGCTCTGTGCAAGCCGGTTTCCTGCTTATCCAACGTAGACTTGCGTGAACTGCATGATGCCTGTTGGTAGCAGCGTGAAGTTTTGGATATTCTTCGTGCTGGCCTGAATACTCACGCCATGGTTGATAAACACATACGGGGCATCCTGCAAAATCATCTGCTCCGCCTGCTGGTAGTCCGAGGTGCGCTGGGCCTGGTCGCTGGACGCGCGGGCCGCTTCCAGCAGGGAATCGACCTGGGGATTGGAATACTGCATATTGTTATTGCCCCCGCCGGTATGGAACCAGGAGAACATGTTCCCATCGGGGTCAGGCCGTCCGCTCCAGCCAAGCAGTGCCGCCTGGAAGTTATGCGCCTGTGTGTCGGTGAGCAGGGACACGAACGTTTCCGGCTTGATAGTGACCGCGATCCCTAGCGGCTGCAATTCTGACTGGATGAACTGCGCTTCTTGCGTATTCACCGGAGAGTTGCTGGCGATGAGCAATGTGAAGGCCACGCCCCCGGATTTTCCGGCCTGCGCCAGTTCAGTTTTGGCACTGGTGCTATTGGGGGTATAGGGCGTAAAGCTGCTGCTGTAGGCCCAACTGCTGGGCGAGATCGGTCCCTGGGCTATCACACCAATGCCCTTCAAGACGCTGGTGAGGATCTCCTGACGGTTCACACCCCACTCGATGGCGCGGCGCACATGCACGTTATCAAGCGGCGCGACTCTGGTATTCAGCATCATGCCGAAGAAGCTGAAGCCGGGGATCTGTTTGTAGACAAGCGTGGAATTTGTTTTAGCACTGGCCACATCGTTGGGATCGAGGGCATCGGCAACATTGATAGTCCCCGTCTGCAAGTTGGAGAACATCACGCTGCCATTGCTGATAGGCACATAGCGAATGGACTGCAAATAGGGGAGTGCGTTCCCCTGGGCATCTTTGAGCCAGTAATGAGGATTGCTGGTGACGGTCAGGTGCCCTCCCTTGACCCATTCACTGAACATAAAGGGCCCGCTGCCGGCATTGATCGGCCCGTTCCCCAACTGCGATCCCAGTTTTTGCACAACGGCCGGCGAGAGCATCATCCCCGAACGGTCGGTCAATGTCGCCAGCAGCGGAGAGAAGGCCTTCTTCAAATTGAAACGCACGTGGGACGCATCGATGGCCTCAACGGATTGCACATTCGACATCTCGCTGTAGCGGGGCGATGCCGGTGTGTTGAGGATGCGATTGACGTTGAATAGTACGGCCTTGGCGTCGAAAGGCGTGCCATCCTGGAACTTCACATCGGTGCGCAGGGTGAAGACCAGTTGGGTGGGTGAGGGATAGGTCCACGAGGTCGCGAGGTCTGGCACAATCGTATTGTGTTCGTCGATCCGCACCAGGGTGTCGTAGATGTTCAGCATGACCTGGCGATCTACGAGCGCCGTTGATTTGAGGGGGTCCAGCGTTGCCACATCGTTTGTGCTCAGCCCCACACTGATCTTGCCGCCATATTTTGTTGAGGTAGCAGGCGTTGAGCCACTACACGCCGCCAACACCAGCGCCAGGACAAGTGCCATCCCTGCCAGGGTGATCCAGGCCTTACCTCTCTGGCCGCGTCTCGTAATACCACAAATAGAGTCGTGCATACTGATCGAGTCCTCCTTGACATGAAGTGATGATAGCGATGAGCGTGCTCTGTTCTCAAAGGAAAGCCAGGCTTACAAAAGCTCAGTTATAAGGAAATATGAAGGAACAGAGCGAAGTGCCATATTCATACAACCATACAATGTGACACCCCATTTGTCAAGCCATTGCATTAGTTCAGGCAGAGGTAGACGCGAGTTGCGCATCGATGGCAGATACGCTCTGTCTCACGTCTTATGTAGAAGAGCTTATTACGAATCACGATACT
>JBDTHH010000222.1:0-3595 GCA_039937055.1 Ktedonobacteraceae bacterium
CCCTACGGCTTCTGAACCTGACATCACCGATACCCCTATACCCCTACGATAGCCTGGATGTAACTGCGCGTATCGGTCGGGAGGCAGTCGCGCCATTTCTCGCCGCAGGCACTGACCGCGTGGTCGAGTTGATCGGGGTTGGCGTGGTATGCCGCCAGGGCTTTGGCATACTCTCCCCCGTAGGTCTTGCTGTAGCGCGCCATCAGTTGCGCGGCGGCGTGCAGCGACTCAATGGGGTTCCAGGGATCGATGCCTAGCTGATGGGCCAGCGCTGGCGTGAGCTGGGCGATGCCTTCCCCGCCCGTTGGGGACTTCTTCGCCGGATCAAACCCGCTCTCCATGTTGATCTGGCGGATAAAGTAAGTGGGAGGGATGCCGGCGTCAAGTGCATCCTGGTGCGCAACGCCAATATAGGTATATTTGGATGTAGCGCCGTTGCCGCCCTGCGAACCGCCGTTTGGAGTCACGATCGCGGAAAAGCCATCCCAGAGTTGGGAGAAGCGAGCGCGCGAGAGGAGCGCCATGTTGTAGCTGGAGGAATCCGCCAGGAACACCGAGGCGGCATCGCCTCCGGTGACGACCAGCAGGTGGCCCCCTGCCCAGCGATCGGGGGGCCAGTTCACGATGACCGGCTTGCCCGTGTTGGCGGTCGCGATGACAGCATCGAGCGAAAGTTGGTGGCCCCACGTCGTATTGAAACCAAATACGGCTACTGTGCGTGCGATGCCGATATCTTCCACCAGCCCAAGCTGCGGTGTGATCTCTCCGAGCCGCGCCTCGGCGTTGAGAATATCGGTAATGCGATAGCGATGTCCGTAGGCATTGAGGACTTCGGTCATCGAGGCCGCCGAACACGCCACATATGCCCAGGTCTGGTATTCCTGCGGCGTGGCATACTGTGCGGAATCAAGCTGGCTCAAGCGCACCAGGGCGCGCGACGCGTTGAATGGTCCGGCAGATACGGTAGTCGGTGTGCTGTCGTTGGCGGAGGCAAAGGCATTCGGGGAGGTGCGGCCCTCCAGGGGAATAAATAAGCCCACCAGGCACAGCAGCGCACATGCTATGCATAAGCGAGTAGCACGTGCTCTCAGTTGCTCGCGAAACCATTGAGAGAGGCCCATAACAAGCACTTCCTTGCTAGAGAGGAGTCCCCCTTAAATAGGAGCATATCTCCGTCGTGATTCCTGAATCGCATAGTACTAGAGCAAGTCTATCATGTTGACGTAGCTCTGTCTAGATGCAAATAGAACAAAATCAATTCGCGTAGCGGTGATGGCTTGTCTCGTCGCTACGCGAATTGAGAGGCGTCCCTACATAAAGGCAATCTAATCTTCGCCCTGAGCTTTGGTATAGTTGGGGACACCGTCGAACTCCTGGAGTTTCTCGATGTGGACCCACGAGTGGCGTGTGCTGATGCGATGGATAACAGCGTGCAGGGTCTCGTCGTCGGGTTCGGCGTTCTGGTCCTTAGGCATCAGGCGGCAGGTATACAAGTCGACGAGATCCATTGAAACCTCGGACGAAGGATAGACCTTCGTGCCCCGGCTGGAGATCGTCTTCAGCGTGAAGGATGTATCCCGTAGCAATTCTTCGATGCTGCGGCCCAGTTCCTCCGATACAAGCGGCGACTCCACAAAGAGATCGATGCCGACCACGCGCCGTTTGGCGACCTTCACGAAGGCGGGGTCTGCTGACACACGCGGGAATTTGATGGGCTTGTACTGGCGCACCTGCCACCTGCTGGAGCGTCGTCCCAGGTTGGCGATGATGGCGTCTGTGTAGGCTGATGTTGAGGTCGCGGCCTCATCACCGGCGATATCGCGCGTGCGCACGCCTGACTCCAGGGTCACGAGAATGGCCTCCTCGATGGAAGATGCGGCCTCGAACTCGCCCAGGTGACGCAGCAGCATCACCGCCGAGAGGATCAGCGCGGTCGGGTTGATGACATTCTTGCCGGCGTACTTGGGGGCCGAGCCATGCACTGCCTCGAAGATGGCGATCTCGTTGCCGAGATTGGCCGACGGCGCGAAGCCCAGACCGCCGATCAGCCCGGAGGTCAGGTCGCTCAAAATATCGCCGTTCATGTTGGTGGTGACGATGACGCTGAACTGCTCAGGTTTCTTGACAAGCTGGTGCGCGCAGTTGTCGACGATGATATGGTGCGCCTCGATATCGGGGTATTCGGGGGCGATGGCCTCGAAGGTGCGCTTCAGTGTGCCTTCACTGAACTTCATGATGTTGGCTTTTGTGGCGCAGTGGACGCTGCGGCGCCCCTCGGACCTGGCCACCTCGAATGCCAGGCGCACGATCTTCTCGCAGCCCTTGCGCGAAATAAGCTTCAAGCTTTCGGCGACGCCGGGCGTCTGCATGTACTCGATGCCCGCGTAGAGGTCCTCGACGTTCTCCCGCACCACTACGAGGTCGATGCCGCGCCCGCTATAGAGAGTCGGGACGCCAGGCAGTTCACGTACAGGCCGGATATTGCCGTAGGTCTCAAAGAGCTTGCGTAGCGTGACATTGGCGCTCTTCTCACCATAGCCCACTGGCGTCTCCAGTGGTCCCTTGAGTACGACACGGGTCCGATGGATGGATTCGATGGTCTCATGGGGCACGCCCGATGGTAGCCCCTGCTTAAAGTCGCCTGCCCCCGCGTGGCGTGTCTCCCACGCAACGGGGGCGCCTGTGGCCTCGATGATACGTAGGGCGGAATTGACCACCTCCGGGCCAATGCCGTCGCCGGGGATCACCGTGACCAGCTTTTTGCCCTGGGGGGTTACATGGATGTCTGTGCTCATGTCTATTGCTCCAATGCTGTTATATGGACCTCCTTCCGGTTCAGAAAACGAAGGCGAGAGGATGGACCAGTATTTTAAATACTGTACTCCCTTTAGGTACGATGTGCAAGAGGAATTTATGCCGGCGCGCGGCTATCGCGATCTACCAGTTCTAGTTTGCCGGTATTGATATCGATGACGAAGCCGTGTACAGGGATTTTAGGCAGGTAGGGGCTGTTACGGATGGTATCGACCACCTCGTGTGTGTTGATATGCACATCCTCGAAGCCACCGAGCCAGCGAATAAGTCCCTGGATGTCGCGCAGGCCCTGCTGCTCTATCAATTGCTGCGGGTCAACTCCCAGGGCTTGCATCGAAGCTGTCAGGGCCGTCGGGTTGATATGGGCCAGCCCGCAGTTGGTGTGACCGATGACCAGCACTTTGCGCACCCCCAGCAGGTAGATCCCGCCCGCCAGTGAGCGGATCAGGTCGTTGCCAGCGCCCGCGCGCTCCGGCTGCGAAATAGTGGCGCCGGCGGTGCGCAGCTCCAGCACATCGCCGCGCTCCAGCCCCAGGGCCTGCTCAAACATCCCCACCAGGCGGCAATCCATGCAGGTGACAACTGCCATCCGCTTGCGAGGCGCGTGCCCAATCGGGGCCAGGTGCTCTCGCTCCAGGAAGCGCGCGTTGTTGGCTAAAATCTCGTCGGGCATAAATATGGTGTCCTTTCATATTTTCAGGCAATGAGTATACGCTTAGCTATCTAACAATTGTGTCAGTGTAGCATAGGGTCTGTTGAATGTACACATTGTATTCGAGGG
>JBDTHH010000223.1:0-4757 GCA_039937055.1 Ktedonobacteraceae bacterium
ACATTTCCGGTCCTCCATGAACCAGTGTGCGAGATGGAACAGGATACCCAGCATGCCAATGCTGATGCGCTGTTCGCCTGGCTAGATATGTAGGGGCGATCCCTTGCGGTCGCCCTGTTCCAACCACGCGCTCTCTGGAAGCTGATGCTACGCGTGAACCAGGCGGCGCAACTCGATTTTGCCCTGGCGCACACGAGCCGCGAAGGTGGGCTGAGCATAGACAGCCGGGCCATTGATGACGCTGCCGTCGGTCATATCAAAGGTAGACCCATGCCAGGGGCAGGTGACGGCGCAATCATGCGCCTCCCCTTCGTCCAGGGGGCCACCCAGGTGCGAGCAGGTGGCGGCGATGGCGTAGATATTCTTGCCCTGCTTGAGCAGTACGGCCGGGATGCCGGCGGCATCGACGCGCGTCAGCTTATTCTCCGGCAGGTCCTCTGCATTCATCACCGCCACGAAATCGTCGGAGCCGCCCTCCCAGGCCACGTGATTGACGCCGACGCCCTTGGCAAACGAGAGTTCGCCGCCGAGGTTGGAGGAGTACATCGTCACCAGGTAGCCAGCGGTAGAGAGCAGGATACCCGTGCTGCGCATGCCAGCGCGGCGACACAGGAAGGATGCCAGGTTCAGGCCTGTCACGCCTACATTCAGCGCACCATGCACCAGGCCCACCCGCCGGTCGGGGCCATCGGTATCGCTCCAATCGGTGAGCCCGGCCACCGCCGCTGCGCCCGCGCCCGCCAGACCCAGGATCAGGGTGGCATCGGCCGCTTTGGCAACGCCATCATCCGCATTGACGAGCCACATAGCATCAAGCAGCATCGTCGCGGTCCAGGAGCCGATGGGGATATCGGTGATCACCGGATGGAGGGGATGTCCAAGCCAGACTCCATTGAGAAAATTCTTCACGGCAGTACGCATGGACTGCCCTGGAGGGCCATAAATAGCGCGGACCCAGTTCTGGACAGGTTCGGCAAGCTTATCAAGCCAGCTCTGGCTGGCAATCATCTCGCCGACAACTTTCCTGATGACGGGGGTTTTTGGCGGGGTCTCTACCCAGCTTCGTCGTTCTCCAGAGATATTCGTAGACATACTTCTATTCCTTTCCTGTCATACATGTGCTCTTTTTTTACCACACTGCCTTTATTATGTCACGATCAGCCAACAATAATCGCATGGTGGGTTGACACCGAGCACCGAGAATGGGACTTCCGGTTGCTGTCGTCGCAGCAGGTGATGCATCACGGCCTGATTGTGCGCATAGAAGCGGCGAGCAACGCGCAGCGCGCTACGCATTGAGCGGAAGCGCACCCCCATCTGGCGCGGCGCGGGCAAGACATGACGCTGGAAACCCTGCGCGGCCAACCACTTCTGGTCTTCGGCCCGCGTCCAGATCAACACGATCTTCCCGCCGGGTCTGGTGACACGTTTGAGTTCCGCCAGGCCCGCGTCGCCGCCCTGTTCCTCGGTCGCGGTGAAGGCCGAACACGAAAGCGCCAGATCAACGCTGTTATCCTCTAAGGGGATAGCATCGAAGCGACCCTGGCAGGGAACAACGCGCTCCCCGGCAGGTTGGTGCTCAAACTTCTGCTCCAGGATACGCAGCAAGCCAGGCGAAGGCTCGACAGCGTGGACGCGCGCGGCTCCGTGACGCAGGCACTCCAGGGTAGCGCGTCCGCTGCCCGCGCCAGCATCCAGGACCACCTTGCCACGTATATCGGGATCCAGGCGCTGAAAGATTCCTGGATGGATCTGCTCCCCTTCCGTCAACTCCTCGTACAGTTCGGGTGTTTTCCAGTACGTCAACTCCCAGAATAGCGCGTCCAGAACCTGGCGGCGGGCCGCCTGGCGTTTTTCTAGAGCCACCGGCTGGCGCGCCAGCTCTCTAAAAAGCTGGCGTTGGGATGGGGGCAGGCAGTGTTTGATGTGCGCGATCAGGGAACGCGGCGCGCCTTGCAGACTCCAGACCAGGTTTTCCACGCTCAAGTCAAAGCCGCCCTCGTCCAGCATGCAGCGCAGGGTCGCATCATCAAAGACCTGGATATCCTCAATATGAAATGGGTTCTCAAACATATGCTTCTCCCGATGCTATGATGGTAATCTTTCCAGAGGCCTGATAGCAAGTCAACAATGGCGCCCTCAGCAATTTCTAAACAAAGGAGAGAGTTGGTTCATAGCCTATCCACATACACCTGCGCTATCAGGAGCGCATAGGCCAGCAGATACTCGTCCACCAGCAGAGCGCCGACGCACTGGAGGCCGAGTGGCAGGCCATTGGCGGCATGGCCGGCGGGGAAGGTCACGGCGGGCAGGCCAGCATGGGTCCAGGGCAGGTTCATTAGCGGGCTGCCCGTTGCCGCGATACCATCGGGGGCCGGGCCGGGAGCGGCGGGGCACACCCAGAGGTCGATGTCGTACTGTGCCATCAACGCCAGCAGATCGGTGCGCAACTGCGCCCGCCCGGCTCGTGCGGCATTCTGTTCGGCGGACGTGACGGACTGCCCATTGCGGATGGCGGCGGCTGTGCGCGGGCGGTACAGGGTTTCATAGCGAGCGAACCACTCGGCGTGGACCTGGGCCATTTCAGCGAAGACGAGTTGCAAGTGGCGCCGGTTGATGGTTTCGATATCAGCCAGGGCCGGCACGCGCCGCACACGATAGCCGGCCGCCGCGAGGAGTGCAAGCTGCTCCTCAAAGAGCGCTAATGCCTCCGGCGAGGCCTGGGCAAGATAGGGTCCTTCCGGTACGCCAAGGACCGGCAACGTCGCCGGAGCCTGGGTCTGATCGGGCTGCCAGCCTTCACAGAGTAACGAGGACACCAGCTTGGTGCCGGGCATATCCTGGGTAAAGAACCCGACGTGATCGAACGATGCAGCACACGGGATCAGGCCGGCGGTGGAGATGCGCCCAAAAGTGGGCTTGAAGCCAACGAGACCGCAGAAAGCCGCCGGCCGCAACACCGAGCCGATAGTCTGCGTGCCCAGAGCGAGTGAACAAAAGCCAGCCGCGACGGCGGCGGCAGAGCCGCTGCTCGATCCACCGGGTGTATGCTCGATATTGTGCGGGTTACGAGTTGGGCCAGGCTCGAAATACGCAAATTCGGCGGACACCGTCTTCCCCAGGACAAGAGCGCCGGCCGCGCGCAGCCTGCTCACGCACGCCGCTTCGGGTCCGGCGAACAGCTCTGAAGGCAACTGCGATCCCGCGCGCGTGGGAAAGCCTGTGACGCGAAACATATCTTTGACACCCAGGAGGATACCATAGAGCGGCGGCCTGGCGGCAGGATCTGGCCATTGCGCCTGCAACGTCTGTGCCTCGGCCAGCAGGCGCGCGCGGCGTTGCGGTTCAGGAAGCAACGCCTGCACAGATGGTTCAGCGGCATCGATGCGGTCACACGCCTCATTGATAGACGCGGCCAGGTCAAGCTGATTGCTACGCAGCGCGGCGGCCGTCGCCGCCAGCGGGGCTGGACGAGTCCACATCACGATCCCCCTCTTTCAAGAATGTCTCTGATGATGCATTGTAGCACCAATTGCTGCTGGTTGTCTTGACGCTTCATTTTCTGTAGGATATAATACATCCAGGTGAGAACGTAGACAACGACGTTCGATTGGTAGCTAAGATTACATATAGGGGTGAGGACTCATCCCTTTTTAGAGAGGTAAACGGTACAATGATCGAGCAGAGCCAGCAGAGCGCAGCCGAGACAAGCACCAGCATTCTTACAATGACCCCTTCGGCCGCAGAGAAAGTGCGCGAACTCTTGCAGCAGGAGAACGATCCCGGCCTTGGGCTTCGCATCTTCGTCGCCGGCGGTGGTTGCTCCGGTCTCCAGTACGGCATGACCCTTGATGAAGAGCAGGAAGGCGACACTGTCATCTCGCAAGGCGACTTCAAGGTGCTGGTAGATGAGATGAGCGCCGGGTACATCAACGGCAGCGAAGTTGATTATGTCGATAGCCTGATGGGCGCCGGTTTCGCCGTTAACAATCCCAACGCGGTATCTAGCTGCGGCTGTGGCCATTCCTTCAAGACCGCTGGCGGCGACGCGAGTGAAGCTCGAAGCTGCGGCTGTGGCCACTAAACACGGCACCAGCCTGGATGCTCGCGGCTAGCTGCTGTGAGCATAGCAAACGCAGAAGCGTGTGAACAAAGAGGTCTCTCGGACGTATATAGTAAGTAGAGAGATCTCTTTTTTGTGTTGCTTGCTATTCAGCTAGATGAGAAGGAGCGCGCATGAGCAGACGCATAGCACATCGTCCACGCTATCGCAACATACCCACCATGGTCCGAACCACAAACTACGCTCGCAAAGCATTCTTCCCCCACCACTGGATGTATCGCTCCCTGACCATCCCCTATCAGAAACGCTTACCGGGTCAGGGCCTCTCCCTCCTGCCATTTTACCAGCTGGTACACGGGGCGCAGGCCAGCAGCGCCCCTACATGAAACCAACCGGGCGCAGGCTAGCGGCGCCCGTACACGAAACCAACCGGGCGCAGGTCAGCGCATTGACTCTAACAAATTCGCTGAATGTGGAGGCATTATTCTCTGTAGGGACTCGATTTATCGCGTCCGGCGCAATTTATTGCGCGTGTAGGGGATTTCTATGTATCTCCCGTTCCAACGGATTCGCGGAGACTGCCCATCGGTCCTTGCCCTTAACTTGACGCTTATTGGGCGCAGGCCAGCGGCGCCCCTGCATGAAACCTAAGAAAGGTGTTAGAAGAGGCATTGGTAAGACTATAAGAAATCAG
>JBDTHH010000224.1:0-6905 GCA_039937055.1 Ktedonobacteraceae bacterium
TTTTCGTACTCAGTTGCGAGTGGACCTCAAGGCCGATCACAACCTCAAAGTCGGTGGCAACATCACTATGAGCAGATAGAGCCATCGTTCCTAACCTTCTCTTTACGTAGGCCATCACTGTAGGCGCTACGTGTATGTCACTGAAGACAGCAACCAGTTAATAAAGACGCGACAATTGCAGTAAGTCTAGCCCTTTCCCCGGCATTCGTCAATGGGTGCCAGCGGTCCGCAACTGGTCCAGTACTCGCAGCGTAGCCTGGCCGTCCGCCGGCGGGTAGAGCAGTTCAGCACATCCGGTTGCACAGGCGGTGAAATGCGCGACCATCGCCTGGTAAGGATCGGCCGGCGCGAACTCGCGCTGCTCGCTGGTCGCCCCACGCTGGATCAGCAGCGTTGTGTGGTCCTCGCGCCAGGCTGTGAAGGCCAGCGGCGCGGTGACAGCGGCCTCGCTGCCAACGACCTCGATAACCTGGTGTTCTGCGGCGCTAAAGCTACACTGCACATGAGCCAGCACATCCCCCGCGAAACGCAGCAGCGCGCTGGTCGCCATATCTACGCCTTTTTCATTGCGGCTATAGGAAAATTCCTGCACTTCCTGTGGCTCAGAAGCGGCGAGCCAGCGGGCAGCATTGACGCAATAGCTGCCTACATCGAGCAAGGCCCCACCTCCATATTCCGGGTACGCGCGGTAGTTCTGCGGCGCTCGAAACGGAAACGAGAAGGCGGCATGCAGAAAGCGCAGTTCCCCCAGTTCGCCATTCGCCAGCATGCGTTTCAGGTGCAGCATACGCGGGTGGAAGCGATACATCACCGCCTCCATCAACAGGACACCGGCTTGCTGGCAGGCCGCGATCATCTCCGCGCCTTCGGCGGCGTTCAGGGCTAGCGGTTTCTCGCACAGCACATGCTTCCCTGCCTGGGCGGCGCGCACCGTCCAGGTCCGGTGCAGGTGATTAGGCAGCGCGATATAGACCGCCGCGATATCGGGATCATCGAGCAGCGCCTGGTAGTCATCGTAGACGCGCTTGATGTTGAAGAGGCGCGCGCTCGCTGTCGCGCGTGTGCGGTCGCGACTGGCAACCGCGAGCACACGCGCACCGCGCACCTGTTGCAGAGCGGGGATTACAGCATGAGTGGCAATAAAGCCTGGCCCCAGCACACCCCAATTGCATTGTCCAACCATAGCACCATCACGATCATCTGTTTTTTGTCATTGTATCATACCGTCGCATCGGCCGGGCAAATACAGGTAAGGGCATTATCAGCGGGCAGTGTCGGCGGACAAGAGGAGCCGAAGCCGAGGGTCTACGCGAATCGGAGGCACGCCAGCGTCTGATGGGCAGGTACTATGCCTTCATAGTGCCGTCTGGCGGTCATTATGGGAGACATGGGCACAACAATGCTTGTCAGAGCGACGTGTCTCTGCTATACTTGGAAGCGTTACAACCCAGTAGGATTTTTCGTTTTGATGCGTAAGATCCTCAAAAAGACACGCTAGATCGTTGTATAACAAGGAAAGAGGTTTCGATAGCCTCTCATATACGCATCAGGCAACTATAGCAGACGTGGCGCGCAGAGCGGGTAGGAGAATAACCACTCATGTCCCTGATTAATATGGCAAAACGAGAGATCAATTGCAAGATCGTCTACTACGGCATTGGTTTGTGCGGCAAAACCACAAACCTGCACTATATACATCAAGCGGTCAGCCCTCAAGATGTAGGCGATATGGTCTCTATTGATACCGAGACCGAACGTACGCTGTATTTCGACCTGCTCCCGCTTGAACTGGGCAAGGTGCATGGCTTCCAGATCCGTTTTCAACTGTACACAGTACCCGGCCAGGTCCTTTACCAGCAGACCCGCATCTCTGTCCTCAAAGGGGCCGACTGCGTGATCTTTGTGGCTGACTCACAGGCCAGCAAGTTACAAGAGAATATCGAGAGCTGGAACGAGCTGCAAGAGCAACTGCGTCGCATGAACAAAAATGTCGCCGATTTTCCCCTGGTGATGCAGTGGAATAAACGCGACCTGCAGGAGATCCTGCCTATTTCAGTGCTGGAACAATACCTCAATCCCTATCGCGTTCCCAGCTTTGAAGCTGTGGCGGTAACAGGGAAGGGTGTCATCGAATCCCTGCGCGTGGGTGTCAATTCCACGTTGCAGCGTCTGGAACGTATCTAGTAGTAATCTATAGCTATGGTGTCACTATGAGTTGTACCACCAGCGTCTACGTGCGCTGCCCGTACAACTCATAGCTTTTACGGGTTGGTAGACGAACGCTCCTCTGAAAACTTCTCCATATAGTTATTGATAGATAGAAAGCGATTATTATATGGTACGCATTGTTCATAGACATTTTTGTGTGTATAATGATGCAATAGTTGCTTCGTGCATCCCTATATGTATGGAGCACTGCCATCAATGGTAGGGGCGTGATCGCTCGCGTCCATACTCGCCTGACTCCGCCCCTGGGGCGGGCTTTTATTTGAGAGTATACTAACGGAAGTGTAGGCAGTCTAGCGGCAATACCCCCCGCTCTAGCTGCTCTGCTGCGAGGATTTACATGGAAACGATACGGGTCATCATTGTTGATGAGCAACCTTTGTTCCGCAAGGGTATTCGCTACACACTTGAACGCATGGGTGAGTGCATAATTCTTGGTGAGTCGACCGATGCTGCCGAGATATTTGAGCTGGCACGTACCTCCGCCCCCGATGTAGCTCTCATCGACGCGGGATTGTCCTCGGCCGACTCGCTCGAAATTGCGCGGCAGATGCGCCATCTCGCGCCACACATGGCTATCATTATCCTCACACCTTCAGAAGACGAAGAGCGCCTCTTCCAGGCCATTAAGGTCGGGGCAGCCGCTTATTATACGCGCAACATTACCTCGGAAGAGTTGACGGACGCCGTACGTAAGGTCAGTCGTGGCGAATACCTGATCAACGATGATGTGCTTTCAAAGCCGCAGCTCGCCAGCCGCGTTCTCAAATCGTTTCGCGAGCTGGCAGTGGAGGAGGAGGAGACCGCTACCAAGGACCTCTACTCCCCGCTCTCAAGTCGCGAGGTGGAGATCCTGGACTATATCGCGCGCGGTAACAGCAACAAGGAGATCGCTAAATCCCTGAAGATCAGCGACCAGACCGTGAAAAACCATATCACGTCTATTCTGAAAAAGCTCTCGGTGAACGACCGCACCGCCGCCGTAGTCCACGCGCTGCGCCATGGCTGGATCAAGATACAAGATACCTAGATCATAAGACCTGGATGTACGCACATCCGCGCCTGGCCTGCATACATCCAGGCTGGCTAGACCCATATCGCCAGCAGTTCTTTGCCGGTATTCGCATCCAGGAAGACATACAGGTCGTGATGGGATTGGGGAAATGGCGTGGGATCAACTGCCGCGTCGGCCGGCTCCAGCGGAATGCCCTGATAAAATATCATCCACGCGGGCGTATTGTTGAAGTTGGCCCCTCCTGGACCGGTATAGGTTAAGAGTACATAGGCCGCGTGGCTACTGCCAGCGTTGGCGGCGGCATCCGGCTCTACCTGGTTCGCGATGAGCAACGCCTGCTGTTGATTCAGCGCAGCAGGCTGGCTGGGATGCCCCAGGGTGATGCCCTCGGCGAACAGAGGCGGGATTTGCAGGGCAGAACTACTACTGGGCCGGCCGGGAACAGGCCATGAGAACGTCGTGCCCGCGTGTCCTTGTAGCACAAGCCACACCAGCCAGATAGCCGCTATGGCCAGCAACATGGTCCCCACGATGCCACTTACCCGACGCGATTGTACACTTTGCTTTGGCCGCTGCTTCGACATACTGCTTCTACGCTCCTGAACCTGCATCCCTCTAGATCAATGCCGTCATTATAGAGGGATTCGCATTTAAAGGCAATCTCTACAACGGACGGGGCCGGGATCTGGCGGGCACACCCCAATCCGCGTAGTGGTAGGTTTTTTTCAGAGCGCTCTCCACGACGTCCATCCCACATGAACCGTGGAAAATGCTCCACAAAACCTACCCTTGCGAACAGCCATCGCCCCTACGCGGATCACGGCGCGCCAAGGTGTGGTTTGACCTGTTATGGCTCAGGCGCTATACTCTACACAGTAGAATATCCCCTCTTCTGAGCAGAAAGGAACCCATAGCCAGTGAAAGTCTTTGGTCGCATGACGGTCTTCCCTATCATGCCCGCCCGCGTTAGTCGTCTCTATGAGCTTGCTTACAACCTATGGTGGAGCTGGCACCCGGAGGCGCGCGCCCTCTATAGTACTCTTGATCCCGCTCTTTGGGAGCAGGTGGGACATAACCCGGTACGTTTCCTGAGCGAGGTCCAGCCACGCCACCTGGAAGAGGCCGCCCACGACGAAACGTATACACAGCAGTACGATAGCATCACCGGCGAATTTGACCGCTATATGCATCCCGGTCCAGGTGAGACCTGGTTCTCGCGCACGTACCCGGAATTGACCGATTGCACGATTGCGTATTTCTCGGCCGAATTTGGTCTGCACGAAGCCCTGCCCATCTATTCCGGAGGCCTGGGCATCCTGGCCGGCGATCACTGCAAAGAGACTAGCGATCTGGGCCTGCCCTTTGTGGGGGTGGGCTTTCTTTATCCACAGGGATATTTCCGCCAGAGCATCACGCGCGACGGGGTGCAGGAGGCATCCTACGATAAACTGCTCTTTTCGGAGGCGCCCGCGACCCCGGCCTGCGGACCCGATGGCCATGAAGTGCTGATCAGCGTCGATCTGCCGGGGCGGCGCATTCACGCGAAGGTCTGGAAAGTGCAGGTGGGGCGCATTCCTCTCTACCTGATGGACACGGATGTGGCGCCCAATGCGCCCGCCGACCGCGAACTCTTGGCCCGCCTGTACGGCGGAGACCGCGAGATGCGTATCGCGCAGGAGATCGTCCTGGGCATCGGCGGTGTGCGCGCCCTGCGCGCGCTGGGCATAACGCCGGCTGCCTGGCACATTAACGAGGGACACGCGGCCTTCCTGGGTCTGGAACGCTGCCGCGAACTGGTCAGCGCCGGCTTGAGCTTTAGCGAGGCACGGGAGGTGGTGGCGGCCAACTCACTCTTCACAACGCATACGCCTGTCCCAGCGGGCAACGATACCTTCAGCTACGAACTGGTCGACAAGTACTTCGGCTCCTACTGGGGACAGCTCGGACTCTCGCGCGAGCAGTTTCTGGAGATAGCACGCGAGGATCACGGCTGGGGGCCGACCTATGGCATGACCGTGCTGGCGCTGCACCTCGCAGGCCACCACAACGGCGTCAGCGCTCTGCATGGCGAGATCTCGCGGCACATGTGGCAGTTCCTCTGGCCCGGAGTCGACGCCGACGAGGTGCCCATCGACTCCATCACCAACGGGGTGCATACGCCCTCGTGGATCGCACCAGAGTTGGATGCACTCCTCAAACGCTACCTGGGCGCGGACTGGCAGCAACATGTCGACGAGGGTGAGTTCTGGAACCGCATCAACGAGATTCCTGACGAAGAACTCTGGCAGGTCCATATGCAGCGCAAGAAGGCTTTGTGCGACTATGCTCGTCGCCGCCTCACACAGCAGCACCTGCGGCTGGGAGAGGGCGCGGCCCAGATCGCCGAATTTGAGCAGATGCTCGATCCCGACGCGCTGCTTATCGGCTTCGCGCGCCGCTTCGCGACCTATAAGCGCGCGACCCTGATCTTCCGCGATATGCCGCGCCTGCAACGCCTGATGCACAATCCGGAGCGTCCGGTACAGATCATCTTCGCCGGCAAGGCCCATCCCGCCGACGAACCGGGCAAGGCGCTCATTGAACAGGTGTACCGCGTCTCGCGCGCAGATGCCCTGCGGGGCAAGGTCATTTTCCTGGAAAACTACGATATCGACATGGCGCGCTACCTGGTCTCTGGGACCGATCTCTGGCTCAATAATCCCGTGCGCCCACACGAGGCCAGTGGGACCAGCGGACAGAAGGCCGCGCTCAACGGACAACCGAATTGCAGCATCCTGGACGGCTGGTGGGCCGAGGGCTACAACGGCAAGAACGGCTGGGCTATCGGCGAGGAACGCGAGTACCATAACGCGGACGTGCAGGCCGAAGCCGACAGCCTGGCACTCTACAGGCTGCTCGAAGAACACATCATCCCGGCTTACTACGATCGTGGACCCTCAAGAAACGACGTACCGCGCCGGTGGATCGCACTCATGAAAGAGGCCATCCGCTCCTGCGCGCCCCAGTTCAGCATGCGGCGCATGGTCAAGGAGTACACGACGCGCTTCTATGTCCCGCAAATCCAGCAAGGCATGCAGAACGAGCGCGATAGCTACGAGCAGGCCCGCAAGCTGGCGACCTGGAAAGCGCGCGTGCGCCAGAACTGGTCGAGCCTCGAACTATATGTGGACGCTCGCCGCGATGGTCAGCTCAGCCTGGGCGACGACATCGATGTACGCGCCTGGCTGCGCGGGCACGACCTCAAGCCTGAGGACCTCTCTGTCGAACTGGTCTACGGCGAGACTAACAAGGAGCATCCCGCCGCGCAACACTCCCTCCCAATGCAATACACCAGACAGGAACTAGACGGCTCGTACCGCTACGATAGCCGCCTGCAACCTGCCGAGAGCGGCAGCATGGTCTACGGCGTGCGCGTCCTGCCAAATCATCCTGCCCTCTCCAGCAAGCACGATATGGGGCTGATTCGCTGGGCATAGGGGCGCAATAGATTCGCAGGGGTAGGTTTTTGCAGGCTCGTGGAAGGGTAAGACGCAATCAGACAAAAGAGGGAGAAGGGGTAGGGGTATCGATTTCACTCAGTACCCCACCAGCCTAACCGCGTCCCGTCGTCGTACTGCTGGCCGCAAAGGGAACGCGCTGCTCAACACCGCCACCATCGGTACTC
>JBDTHH010000225.1:0-4406 GCA_039937055.1 Ktedonobacteraceae bacterium
CCACGGCCTTTTTTATTTGGATATACTCTCCGCGACCTTTTGTGCCGATCTCCTGCCAGCACGCCGTTTGAAAAAGTCTCCAGAGAGTAAATCGGGTGCCCGATAGACGCTCATCCGGGAGCCGACAACAACAGCACGCACGCGACCTGCCCGACGGAGTCGTTTCAGATCATCTACATCGAAATCGGCCAGCACTAACTTTTTCGCTTTTAGAAAGGCAACGGCCTCTTGTGGACTCAGGAGCGCCTCTTCGGAGAACGCATTATCCATCTCCTCTTCTGCCATTACCAAGCGCTGCATCTCTTCTTCTGTCCAGAGCGGCAGATAACCCGGTTTCCAGTACATTTGGGCAAACTCGTATTTGTTATCAAGCACCGTTGGACTGACAAAGACGTTATGCCGTGTAAACGAGGCAAGGTTGGCTGCGATCACCTGGGCACGCGGCTCATCCTCCTGCTCGTAGAACCAGGGTTCTTCAAGCACATACTGCGGCGCTACGGTCCAGGAAGGCGGGAGCACATTCGTTCTCTCACACAGTTCCTCTACGACAGCAGCGCAGAACGCGGCCCATCTCTGTTCTTCTGGTGTGTGAGCCGGTGGGGGTGGCTCAGCTATCAGTTCAACCCGATGCTCAGGTGCATGGCCCCACCAATCATGTTCAAAGCAGCCCAGAGCATACCAGGGATCTTCGCCCTGATAGATCTGCGCCGCAGCGCCTTTGATGGGGTACCGTTCATAAGGAAGTGAAGAACTCATGTTTTTTTCTTTACTGCTTCTGCTCGTCTTTAAAACAACGTTCAATAGCTTTGGTGATGTCCTTCATTCGTCTCGCCTGCAGGGTCGTATGAACATAACGGTTGAGGTACGTCCATGCCTGGTCAGAGGTTTCGACTCCCAAACGCTGTGCCAGGGCTTTGATATCACGGTCATCCTGCCTGCGTGCCGAAAAAAGCTTTAAGGCCATGACATATTCCAGTTCCGGGATAAAGACCGTCAAGTTCCCAAAGGTTTTCCAGCGTCTGGGTGCCTGTGGTCGCCCAACCTGATCGATGATGATCGTTACCTCATCGTTGATCCAGGTCGGGGGAAGCTTGTATTCTTGGGTGACCAGAGCAATCGCCTGCTGCACAGTCCGATATATGTGGGGATCGCTCGTAGCAATGGTGACATCGATATCCTGGGTGGTTTTTCGATTCCCAATCTGCGTCACCATCAGCGCGCCGCCTAGTAACAGGACTGCTGCCTGGATCTGCATCTCGACAAGCTTTTGTCCCAGGTATCCTAGCGAACGCTCGATTTGTGCTCTGTCCATGAGGTGCTATCCTTCCCATGCGATCCCAAAGATCAGGCGCATTCCTGCCTTAATTCTATTCTCTGTCGGATGTATTGTCAAGGAGGGCAGGCCAGCACCTTCTAGTTAGCAACAGGGCAAAATATTGTCGCGATTGATCCTCTTTCCTCTCCATATCTGGAAAAAAGTCGTCTTTTGCTCTTGACTCTCATCTAACATGAGAGTGTCTGCTCTCAGTGAAGGAAGACATAAGAGATGAGAGAACGGCCTCTATTCAGGATTGGCGAGTTTGCGCGGGTTGGTCAGGTGTCCGTTGCCACGCTTCGCCACTATGAGAAGTTCGGTTTGCTTACACCGCATACGCTAGATCCAGATAGCGGCTATCGCTACTACACGCTCGATCAGCTTGCGCGCTTACATCGGATCTTAGCTCTCAAGGAGCTGGGCTTCCCCTGGAACAGATTATTCGCCTGCTCGCAGAAGACCTCTCCCTGGACCAGCTACGTGGGATGCTCACACTCAAACAGGCACAAGTTCAGCATATGATCGACAGCGAGCAGGCGCGGCTTACACGTATTGCCGCCCGACTGCGCCAGATCGAACAGGAGGGCATCATGCCAGCATACGAAGTCCTATTGAAACAGGTTGAGCCTCTGCTTGTGGCCTCTGTGCGCACGATCATTCCTATGGGGAACGATCTAGAACAACCATATGGCACAATCATGGCCTACCTGGAGCAGCAACGCATCCAGCAGGCACACCCGGCCATGCGCCTGCTGTACTCCAGGTATGAGTGGCACGATACTGGCCTGGCGATAGATGTGGAGACAGCCGTTCCGTTGTCCACCGAGTTGCCGGGCAACGAGCAGATCAGCACCCGCACGTTACCCGGCGGATTGATGGCCTGCACCGTGTACATCGGCGCTGACCTGGTCATCGGTCAGGCATACGCGGCCCTGCATCGTTGGGTGAAAGATAATGGCTATCAGATCATTGGCCCGCCTCGCCAGGTTCACCTCCAGCGAGCAGAACTCCTGGACCCGGACCAATACGTCACCGAAGTGCAATTTCCAATTGAGAAGCTAGCCGCACGAGAATCTGTCAACGAAGGAAGGGAAGAACGATGAATAAAGCTACCGATGATGTAACGCAGTTTCACTCGGTTGACCACACGCCGAACCCTACATTCTTTACGCAATTCATGGATACATCGCATGCACAGCCAACCGCGCAAAGCTACAAACAGGCGATGATGGAGCAACTCGCTCTCCAGGAAGGAGCGACGATCCTGGATGTCGGCTGTGGAACCGGCCAGGATGCTCAGGAGCTGGCGCGAGCAGTAGGACCACGTGGGCGCGTAGTCGGCATCGATTCCAGCAAAACGATGCTTGAGGTCGCGCGCACCCGTGCGGCACACGCACAGGTCGCGGTAGAATTCGTGCTCGCCGATGCCAGACACCTGCCTTTCGCGGACGCGAGCTTTGATGGCTGCCAGGCTTCACGCGTCTTCGGACATCTGCGCAAACCAGGACAGGCGCTGGCCGAGATGGTACGGGTAGCGCGGCCAGGGGCGCGGATAGTGGCCTCCGATGGTGATCTTGACCTGATTGTCGTCGACATACCCGACCGCGCTCTGGCCCGCAAGATGATTCACGCGATATGCGACCAGATGGTGCAGGGCTGGATGGGACGGCAGATGCCCCGACTCTTCAAGCAGGCAGGGCTGAGAGACATCAGGGCCGAGGGGCGCCTGATGCCGCTGGACTATGCCTTTTTCCAGGTGGCCTTTAGCGGAATTCTGCAAGGCGCTCAGGCGGCAGGCGCCGTCTCAGCGGAGGAACTCATGCACTTCTGGCATGCTCTGGAACAGGCGGAACAAGCACAGCTCTTTTTTGCCAGAGCAGGCGGCTTTGTAGTAAGTGGCCGGAAACCAGTGTAGCAGGCATACATGTAAGACTTGGACGAGCGGATATTGAGTGTGTCTGTAGGGCGTGGCTTGCTCGCCAGTCTGCCCGTAGAGCGCGTGGACTGACTGGCGAGGCAAGCCACATAGGCGTGAACGTAAGGTCTGAATGGGCGAAAATCGCGACGCCGTAGGGACGATGGCTTCTGGCTTACGTTCACGCCTATTGCTCCATCAAAGTTCATTTGGCGGGTACAATGGCCTCGATCACACGTAGGGATTCGGCTTGCCGCATCCGCGTGCGGCCTCGCTTGCGAGGGCGGGAGAGGCCTCCCAGGCCCAAGGGCCTGCCCCACGGATGCGGCAAGCCGAATCCCTACGCGGGAGGGGGGGAAGCGCCCCGATCCCCGTCAATCGAAGCGTGACGGAGCACTATGAGGCAAGCCACGCCTTACGGTCACGAGAAGCGAACCCCCCTTTCGACGTACATGTATGCCTATGAGGCATGCACCACCATGATCTCTTGTAATCCCTACCAGTGGTGTAGCATGCTAGGCTGGGCGGGAACGGCTGGCTGGAACAGGATAGGCGAGAGCACGGTCCAGGCTATGAAGGCTAGGACGATGATGACCGCCAGGATCACTAACATGATGATGAGTTTCCTGAGACCTGAGCTTTGGGAACGCTGCGATTGAACCTCCATGGCTTTTTCTCCTTTATCAGATAGATACACGCAAATATAGCAACACCACGCAACGGCATATACTTGCCGGCGATATGTTTTCACTCACTTACATTACCGCACGTCTATATCATCTTGTGCTTGCATGTATCTATCCATATAGCCCAAATGGGGCACACTCGTTGGCTGTAACAAATTATCCTTCTCAAATGACTATCCAGTGCTATGTACATAAGCTCAAAATTCGGAGGAACGTACTCGTGATAGGTCTCACACCACAACCGCGAGAGGGACGCATCTATGCATAGCTCGGCAGACGAGCCAGGGCAAGCCCTGCGCACATTCTTGCAGGAGAACGTCGAGTCGCTGCAAGGCATCGTGCGCTCTTACGTCATACGAGCAGGGCTGGCATACGGAGATGGCGTTCAGAGCGCCACAGCGGATGTGCTGAATGAGACCACATTGCAAGCACTCGCGCACGCGGAGGTCTTCGACACGGTGCAGCAGCCCCGCGCCTGGTTTCTCGGCAT
>JBDTHH010000226.1:0-12338 GCA_039937055.1 Ktedonobacteraceae bacterium
GTAGCCAGGCATGCCGTTGGGCACGATGTGGTTGGTCGGGATGTACTGGTCCTTCCAGACGGCATGCACGATCTCGTCCTTGTTGATGGCCAGGGCGAAGGCTTTGCGCATGTTAATGCTGTCAAAGGGCTTGGCCAGGTAGTTCATCGTGTAGTAGTTGATCCACAACTGCGGTGTCTTGTGGAAGTCCGTGCGCTTCTGCGCTTGTGCGTAGTTAGCCGAGGGAACACCGGTGTAGTCAACCTGCCCCACCTGGTAGGCGCGGTAGGTGGTATCGACCTGCTTGTAGAAGGGGAAGATGACCTTCTGCAACTGCGGATGGGGGCCATAGTAATTCGGATTGGGAACGAAGACGATCTGCTTGCCGTGCGTCCACTCCTGCACCTTGAAGGGACCAGAGCCGCCGCCCTCGGTCAGATGGTCGGTGAAGTTCTTGCCGTACTTGTCAACCAGGCTCTTCTCTACGGTATAGGAGCACGAGTAGGTCAACGCATCCAGGAAGTAGGTGGCCTTCTTGTTGGTGACGATCTGCACGGTGGTAGGATCGACAGCGGTGACGCTATCGCCGATGATGGTCTTGATCTTGCCGGAATTGAGCTTGTCAGAATCTTTAATCAAGGCCTCGTAGATCGGGGCGACCGTCGAGTGCAGCGCGGGTTGCAGGGAGCGGTCGATGCTATACGCCACATCGGTGGCTGTCAGCGGAGTGCCATCGCTGAACTTGAGGTTCGGCTTGAGCTTGAAGGTCCAGGTGACGCCATCGCTGCCTACGCTGTAGGACGAGCATTCCTGGCACTGGACTTCCAGTTTGTCGTTCAACTGCACCAGGCCCGTGAAGACCATATCGATGGCATTGATGGAAAAGGCATCGGTTGACAGAGCCGCATCGAACGTCGCGATATCCGCAACGGCCTCCGGATATACAAATACCTGTTTATCGGCAGACGCCTTGGTTACGGCGCCAGGTCCAGGTTGAGTACTCGTACCACCGCAAGCAGCAAGCAGGATTGCCATGATGCAGAATAGAGCCGGCAAAATTCCTGCTGTGAATCTCTTGCTTTGTTGCATGCGTAACTTCTCCTTAATTGAAGTGTAGCGCAAAATAGCGTGACAAAACAGAACAGAGCTATCCCCAGATCGGAGACAGTTTTCTCTAGCTACTGATCTCTTTCTCTTAAAACTGGCATCTCCTTTCACTAGTCGCGGCCGGATATGTGGATGGTATATGCCTCCCCGGCTTTCTGTGATTACGCCGGGTAACGCATCAGCGCATCGGCTGCATTTTGGCATATGCAGCCGATAATATCTATTACTACGTAGCTCATTCGCTAAATCTCACACAAGAAAATTTTGCTTTCTTCATGATGTGAGAAGAGCAGAAGAAGGGAGGGGAAGGTGAATGGTAGGGGCGCGGTTTACAAGCCCGCTTGGTTGACCAAGCGGGCTTGTAAACCGCGCCCCTACCAGCGCGCACCTAGCGCCATTTAATGTTGTCCGATGTAGATATTGGCCCAGTCATCTGGCGGGACCAGGCTTTGCGCATTATCGATCATGCCACGTACATACGTCTTGCGCAAGAATATCTGCGTTACCTGCTCCATAGGCAACCAGGCCACATCATTGACCAGCGCTTGCTCCGCCTGCTGGTACGCCTGTATGCGCCCATCCTGCTGCATAGTGGCATCGGCCCCCGCTATCTGCTGCTGGATGAGCTGCTGCTTCGCGGCAGCCGACCCATAGTTCTGGCCATAGTTCATATTGTTATTGGGAACATCTTTGCCGAACTGTAGCGACAGCCAGTCCTGCGGGTCCGGGTATTCCGCGACCCAGGCCAGCCCCCAGAATTGCAGGCCGTTGGCGTTGTTCGTGGCGGCGGTCACCTCGTCGAGCAGGGTGTTGTAATTGGTCGGGTCGGCCGTGACTGTGACCCCCAGGACCTGGTGCCACGCTTGAATCATGGCCGCGACTTCCTGGTCGAAGGCCACCAGCCCGGTCGCGTAAGTGAGCTTGATCGGCGGGATCTGCGCCGCGCTGGACCAGCCCTCCTGTTTCAGACCCTGCGCCAGCAGATCCCGTGCCGCGGCCACATTCCCTGCCAGGCTCTGCGTCCCATCGGGTCCGGTCAGCGCCGGATTGTAGCCATCCATGCCCTGCGGGATAATGTGGTTGGTGGCTTGCAACGCCCCTTTCCAGACGCTTTTCACAATGGTTGTCTTGTTTAGCGCCAGCGCGAAGGCCTGGCGGATGGCGGTATTATCAAACGGCTTAGCCAGGTAGTTCATGGTGTAGTAGTTGATCCAGAGCTGTGGTACCTGGTGGAAGTCCTGGCGCTTCTTCGTGTTTGCCAGCAGGGAGACTGGTACACCTGTCACATCGACTCGCCCCGCCTGGTACGCCTGGTACGCCTTCGCCGGCTGCTGGTAGAACGGGAAGACAACTTTACGCAATTGTGGTTTAGGACCATAGTAGTTGGGGTTGGGCACAAAGTCGATCTCGCGCCCGTGGGTGTACGCGGCTACTTTGAAGGGGCCGGCGCCGCCGCCTTCGCTCAGGTGATCGCTCAGCCCGGCGCCGTACTTCGCAACCAGGCTCTTTTCCACGACGTAAGAGCACGTCGAGGTAAGCATACTCAGGAAATAGGCCGCCTTCTTGCGCACGATCAGTACAATGGTGTTGTCATCAGGCACCAGAATACTATCGTTGACGAGGGTCTGGATAGTGCCCGCAAGCATCTTGTCCGAGTCGCGCAGCAGCGCGAGATAGATAGGCGCTGTGGTAGATTTTGTGGCGGGCTGCAGCGCGCGATCAAGGCTGTAGGCTACATCTTTTGCCGTGAGCGGCGTCCCATCGCTAAATTTCAGGTGCGTTTTGAGGTGGAACGTCCACGTCGTGCCATCGGAACTCTCCTCCCAACTCTGGGCAAGTTGCGGACGCACCCGCAGCTTGTCATCAAGCTGCACCAGGCCCGTGAAGATCATCTGCACAGCCGCCACCGACGAAGGATCGGACGCCAGAGCCGGGTCAAGTGTCGTGAGATCCGGGACATTGAGCATGGGATCGGTGTATACCTGCTGGTTGAGCGGAGCCTTCGCCAGTGGATTGAGCGGAATAACACCGCTCGTACTGCAAGCGCTGAGTTCTAGCGCCAGCAGGCATACAAGCAATGGCGGCAGCCAGCCGGTGAATTTTTTGCCGGTTTTCATGAGTTTTCTCTTTTACGTATTTTGTGCTGTCGTATGCCTGGCAAATGCCGCCGCGCGTAGCGCGACATGCAGGAAACCCTCGATATTCGTGCCGGAGAGCTGCGCCGGCCAGCCCATCGTCTCTTCTCCGGCCGCCTGGACAATCTGCAAGGTATGTCCTTGATCGGCGGCGGCGTCTGCCTGGGCCGCGGCCAGGCCGATGGTGGCGAACAGGGGTCTGATCTCATGCCCCATCTGCCGGTAGCGCCGCGTGCTGGCCAGCGCCCCATTGAAATCCTGCGCATCCAGTTGTTTGCCCAGCGTATCCAGGATGGCAGTGGGGATCAGGCCTCCGCCCAGCGTGGGAGTCTGCGCGCTGGTCGGCATCTGCGTCGACTGCGGCGCGCCTGGCTGTGTACCCACTTCCACTTCCTTCTGGAGTACGTTGACGAAGGCCGCCGAGGTAAACAGGAGCGGCACCGCTTCCATATCATGCACATGCTCGAACGCCTGCCGCACTGCGCTGGCGAAGAGCAACCCGTGCGCGGCCCGTATAAAGGCTGCGCGATCACCATCTCCGACGCGCTGCATGACATCCGCCGCCGCCAGGGCGATCACGGAGCCCACAGCCTGTGTGGAGGCCCCACCCTGCCTGAGCGCGTCGTAGACGCCCTGGCAGACCTGCGCGGTATCGGCGTTGCCGAGAACCAACTGGCGCAGCGGGAGCGCGCCCTCATTCCTGGGCGTGGCAATGCGTGTACGCAGCCAGTTGAAATCGCCGCGCGCAGGGTCATTGAAAAAGCTGCGTACCGCGTTGACCCAGTCAGGCTCGCCGGTGTGCAGCGGGAGATGGGGGGCCAGCCAGTGTAAAATAGCGGGTGCCCGGTCGCCCCATTCCACAGCATCCAGCAACTGGAACCCGCGCGCGGCCAGCATCAAGGGGTGGCCCGCGTTCTGGAAGGTGGTCGCGATGCCCTCATAGGCGCGCACCTGCATCGTGCGATAGTCCGCGCCTGTGCCATACAGACCAAAGAGCAGGCGTTCGGCCATGACAGGATCATTGTTGTAGACGGCGTTATGCATGTACTCGCCCATCGTCTTGCCTTCCGGCAGGTCGCTGGGGAAGAATGGCTCTGGATAGCTCACCTGCGCATTCTGCCCGGCGCGCACTGCTGGCGCGGCCGCGACCAGAACCTGCACTAGCAGAGGCAGCGCGCGTTCATGGCCCTGCCCATTCTCGCTCGCCAGCCTGGCATAGGCATCGAGCCAGCGGCTCAGCTCGCTGGCGGCATCGAGCATCAGGATCGTATGCCCATCGCTATCGCCAGCGGCGGCAATCATGCCTACGCGCCCAAGCAGGACATCGGCAGCCGCGCCCCTCTGCATAAGCTCGCGCGCGACCAGCAGAATCTGCTGGCCATTGCCTGTCACAGTGGCATCAATAAGTGTTGAGAGATCCACTCTCATAGCAACTGATGGCATAAAAATGACTCCATATTCTACTGTATTCTATTCTAGTATGTAGGGCACCCTTATAGACGTTAATGTATACCAAAAAGAATGCCGGCCTGGTGTCTTATCCCTGTGCATCCTGTAGCTCGCGAATGGTGCGCTCGATCCCAGGGATCTCCGCGTATTCCTCGTCAAGCAGTTTGAAGGCACGCTCCAGGTATAGCTCGGCAATCCTGGCGCCGCGCTCGCCCGGATGGCTGGCAGCGGCGATAATTTCGGGGCCTTTGTATTTATCGGCGAGCAGGTCGGTGATGCGCTGCATGCGGCGTTTTGTATCATCTACGAGATGAGAGTCATGCCCATCTAACGCGTAGCGCGCGACCCCCACCAGCTTCCCCAGTTCGGCCAGGCGCTGGCGATCACTCATCGTTTGCAGCAGCAGTTCTTCGGCGTCCATGTCATCCAGCGGGCGTGCCTCTTCCGCCTCAATGGCCGCCGGCGAGGAGGCGTGGCCGAAGGTCAGGCTGTAGTTGAGGTAGAACTGCCCGTATTCCTGACAGCCCTGCGCGGCTAACTGCATGCGCCCGGCCTCATCGTTGGGGTTCACGGTGCCAAGGTCGCACAGATCATCGCCGCGCCGCTCCGCCAGCATCTGAATGTGCTCCAGCGAGCTTGCCTCTTCAAGCATCGGCGGGATCGGCATCACCGGCACATTGGTCGCCTCGCGCAGTTCCTCTGGCGGCAACTGCGAGGCCAGGAAAGAGGGAAGATACTTAGCGAGCGATAGCGGTAGCGGTGGTACCACACAATAGGTACAGAAAATGGTGCGCGCATTCGCAGTGCTGCGCGCGAAAAAGATTGCATGACCCCTGGGTGTTTGTGGATCACCACGTAGAAAGCGCATATCCATCGAAATCTCCCTCGGCTATTCCATTTCGTAAGGACCTCCAGGCATGAGCCTCAACGCCCTTACCAACAACAATATCGTCTTTCACTCCGCCTACCCTGGCTCCCCTGCATCATAAGACGTTTGCCAGCATCTGGCAATAGGTGTGTAGGGATATAGAGGGCGCCCCTGACGGGTGCCCTCTATTATTTACGTTACAGCTTTGCGTAATTGCTTCAAGCGCTTTACCAGGTCCTTGTTGCCGCGTATCTCCTCTTCGCTTCCAGCGTCTCCGCTGGTCGGGACGGTCTCTTCATATGCGCTGAGGTGCTGCGCGATCTCCTGGCCTCCAGCGATGCGCACAAAGGCTGCCAGCAATGTACGGGCCTGCTCCTGCTGGTTGAGCCGGACCTGGGTGATCGCTGCTTGCGCGTATAGCTCTCCATATTGCCGCAGGAATATGCTCCATTGCTGCGGGGTGCGTAGGGTGTTCATCACATGCTCAACGAGGGTGATGGCCCTGGCGAACTCCTTCGCGGCCCTGTCCAGTTCTCCGCGTGCCAGAAAGATGCCCGCCAGTTCGTAGCGTGTATCAGATTCGCCCAGCGGTTGTTGTTGCTGCTGGTACAGGGTCAGCGCCTGCTCCAGGGCAGTCGAGGCCTCATTCAGGTCGCCATCGCCGCGATGGGCCAGGCCCAGGGCCAGCATCGTATCGGCCTGTCCGATCAGGTCGTCGCTCTGATTGAAGCGGGTCAGCGCCTCCTCACAGCGCACAATCGCCTCTTCCCAACGCTGTTGTCCAATCAGCACCTGCGCCAGGCCCAGCACCGCACCGCCATCGCCATCGGTACTTTCAAGCAACTGGAACTGCCGCCCGACTTCCGTACAGGTCATGGCGGCCGCCTCCAGTTCGCCGCGCGCCAGCCGCGTGCGCGCCAACTCTAGCAGCGCCTGGGTCGCCAGCAGTGGCTCTTGTTGTGCTTCCGCCTGATCATGCGCGTTGCTGAAGCGCGTCTCTGCCTGGGTGAAATCGCCCTCGGTCAGCAACTGTTGGCCCTGCACCAGCAACAGCATGGGGGTGACCTGGGCCGCGAGGGGGTGATTGTTGATCAGGGCCAGGGCCTGCGCCAGGTGCGCAACCGCCTCATCCAGATGCCCATTGAACACCGCCAGGCGCGCCAGACGGATATCCGCCTCCGCTACCGCCGGCGCGCGGCGCGGCTGCCCCAACTGCTCGGCGTGTACCCGCGCCTCCTGGTAAGCGGTTGCTGCCTGGGCGATACGCCCTTGTTGACGATAGATATCGCCGATACCCAGCAGCGCCCGGCCCTCAACCTGGGCATTCGCCGAGGCGTGGGCCTGCAAGCGCGCTTCATCAAAGGTCTGGAGCGCGCGCTCCAATGAGCCTCGTCGCCGCTGGATCTCTCCCAGGCCCACCGTGGTCTCCGCCCAGGCCAGGGGATATGCGATAGCCTTGTATGTGCGTAACGCGCGCTCCATAAAGGAATTGGCGTAAGAGAGCTGCCCGCGCCGCAAATTGATCTCCCCCAGGACGCGGTTGGCGTGCGCGCCTCCCAGACCGTTGCGCAGGTTTGTGTAGACCTGAAGCGCGTTTTGGGCTACCGATAACGCCTGGTCAACCTGCCCACGTGCCAGGCTCACCTCCGCCAGTCCCAGGTTTCCGTCGGCCTCGCCCAGCTCATATTCTATCGGGTGCGCCTGCTGCAAGGCGTCTGCGAAAGCGCTGGCGGCCTCGTCGAGCCGCTGTTCGTCAAGATAGATGCGCCCCAGCCCCAGGAGCGCGTCGACAATGCCGTAGCGATCCCTGGTGCTCTGGTAGACTTCAAGGACGCGCCGGTACTCGGCCTCGGCTTCAGCGAAGCGCCGGTACAGGCGCTCAATGTCCGCGTGACTGCGGCGCGCATCTGCCTCATTGGTGGCGTCCCCGGCTTCGCTAAAGTGCTTGATGGCCTGCCGGTAGTACACAGCGGCCTGTTTGGTCTGCCCGCGCTGTAGCTCGATGTGACCCAGCGCCATAGCCACGTTGCCCTGCCCTTTGAGATTATTGTGTGTGACGTAGAGCTGCTCCGCTACCTGGTAGGCTTTTTGTGCGAGGTCGAGCTGCACCTGCTGCCGCTCCAGGTGTCCCAGCGAAAGAGCGGCCCCTGCCTCGCTCAGCGGGCGGTCGGCATCGTGGTAGAACTGCATGGCCTTGTGATAGCTGCTGGTCGCCTGCTCCAGCATATTCTTCTGGCGCTGGACATCAGCAATCATCGAACGACTGTCTCCGGCGCGCTTGAAGTCACCCGCGAGGCGAAAGCGTACTTCCGCGTCTGTGAAGGCATCAAGGGCTTTATCCAGTTTTCCATCATTCAGGGCATCGATGCCAATATGGAAGCGCTGCTCCGCCGTGGGTGTATCTTGTGTCGTCATCGTGAACTCTCTTCTGCTGAGTGCTTGTATGCTCTGTTTAGCGTATTTTTGCTATCTAAAACATTGTAGTGTGTGGAGGCCAGAAAGTCAAAAAGCCTTCCGAAATCCGCATAGGGGCGATGAATGTATCCAGGCAAGCGGATGAATGTGGCCCAGGCAATAGGCGTAGGGCGACACGTGTGGTAAAATACAGCCAGTGGAGACATGGGATGGCTCGTTCGTTGGTATCCAGAGCAGAAACAAAAGCATATTTGTTGCAAAGGAGTTTCCGGGCATGTATGAGGACGTTTTAGGCAATGTTGATCTTTTTAAGGATTTGAACAAGAAGGAACTGAATGAACTGGCGGCAGGCGCCCAGGAGCGTAAGTATAGCGCCGGTACGACATTAGTCTCCCAGGGAGATACAGGGACGGGGCTCTATGTGATTACCGCTGGCAAGGTGCGCATCACGCAGGCGGCCAATCCCGACCGCGCTGAGGAGAACCTTGGCACCATGGGTGTTGGCGAGGTGGTGGGCGAGATGGCCTTGCTGGATGATCTGCCGCGCTCGGCTACGATCATAGCGGCCGAGGATACGACAGCGATCCTGCTGCCGATCTGGAACTTTCGCATGGCGCTGCACGCTCAGCCCGATATCGCGCTGAAGCTGCTATCGGTCCTCAGCCGCCGCCTGCGCAAAGCCGAGGGGCGCGCCCGACAATAAGCTGTTGCAGGAGCATACAGACCCGGAGACGCGCGGGCTCCATTAGCCCAGGCAGTGTTCAACCCGCGCCCGCGCAATTTAAGATTTGGATTTAGAGGTTCCGGGTTCCGGGTCCATATGCTCCACTGGCTCCGCGGCTTCGCCTTTTTCGCGGCTGAGCAATTGCTGGATCTCCTCGAACATCGTCTCGACATCGCCAAAGGAACGGTAGACACTGGCGAAGCGAATATAGGCAATCTTGTCCATCCGCCGCAGGTGCTCCATGACAAGCTCTCCTATGACACTGCTCTGTAGCTCCTGCCTGCCCTGGCGATACAGTTCCTGCTCGATCTCTTCGACGGCACTCTCGATCTCCCCAACAGGCAAGGGCCGCTTCTCGCAGGCCTTGCGCAGCCCAACGTACAGTTTTCCCCGGTCGAAAGGCTCACGCCGCTGGTCTCGCTTGATCACCATCAGGTGAGATTTCTCGACCCGCTCGTATGTGCTGAACCGTCCCTTGCACTGCTCACATTCGCGCCGCCTATGAATGGCGTCGCCAATGTCCCGCGAGTCTTTCACCCGCGACTCATTGCCGCCACAATAAGGACATTTCATCAACTCTCCCACTCTGATAGAATGCGTTTAGCCTCATTCTATCACAGCCTTGTCTATTGGAAATAGACACAGAAATAAAGCACATAATACAACAAGAGATGCAAATATGATGATAAAGCGTAGGAGCGCGGTTGACAAGCCCGCGCACGACCGATCGCGTCACGATCACGCCAGTCATATGGGCTTGTCAACCACGCCCCTATGTCTCCGGCGCCCCTACACTCTGGGCGATGGTTGCACCTCTCCAGGGCTTATCAGGGTCTCTCACAACACCCCAGGGTGGATCAGGTGAGTGCCGGGGCTGCCTGCTCCATACCGGCGGCAGCCGCAACCGGCGGCGGCACATCCAGGGGCGGCGCCCCCTTTATGCCCAGAGTGCTAGGATGAACTTTACCGATATATCCAGAACGTAGGCGCGAACCCTCGCGCCAGTATGCATACCAGTAAGGACCGTGCCCCTGCCCATCACGGCAGGTGCCGCACGATGCCTTGCCACATTTGCGAAACTGTAGCTGATAGGTGATGTGATGATCACTTGGTAATTGAGTCATGCTGCCACTTACCCTTCCACAATACAAGAAGACTACAGAAGTTCATGTCAATGCTACCATCAGCATACCATCAAAGAATGAACATTTTGTGAATCTATGATATTAAAAGATGACACAATGTTCATCCCTTTCACAAGTATAACGTGAAGTTGTTGTAATTTTCAATACCGTATGGCTGGCATATGTCGGCTTTAGATGTGACAATGTTATGCTCGCTTGTTAAATGCTTTTACCCACGCTGGCGTATCAGGCCGCTCTATCTGCTCTTACAATGTGTTTAACAAATAAAAATCTCGCCTGGCCGCAGGGACAAACTGACCTCTTTTTCTCATAGTGTTTTTTCTTGTATGCCGATATGGTATGATTGGAGTTGTGCATTACTATATGCCTATATTTGTATCATTAGCGCCAGGTAAAAAGGGTACCGTATGCTGGGGAAGATTTTTCATAAAGCAAGCGCTGTCCTGGGCGTTCTCTGTATCGCTCTGGCGGTACTACTGGCTGGCCGCGCGCTGGTGAATCGCATCGAGGGCCGCTCGGATGGCGGCTTTATGTATGGGCAGCCGTGGAGTATTACGTCGCAGAGCGTTGTGGAGCCGCAAAGCACGAACGCCGAACTCCTCAAGGGCCAGACACATTCTCTAGGCTGGATCGTTGGGCGCGATTGCCAGGCCGGTATGCAGGCCTATCGGCAATCCGCCGCCGTTGCCTCCGATGTGGCTCTCGTGGGCACCGGCTGGGTCGATCCAACGACGGGGCAGCTCATTAACGGCGATAGCAACAGTTGCATGCCAGGGAGCCTCAGTATGGATAATGTTGTGCAGCTCGTGCATAGTAAGGGCGGCATGGCCTATCTGACGATCACCATGCAGACGGATGGCGCGCCCGGCTCCTGGACCCCGCAGCAAGCTGCCGCCTATGTCGACCGGGCTACGACCAACCCTGCCCTCTATGCTCCCATTATCCATGAGGTGACGCGCGCCCATTACGACGGCGTGATTATGGACCTCGAAGGCATCGATCTGAACTATCCCGCGATCCAGCAGATATTTGCTACCTATAATCAGCACCTGTGGGCCATGCTGCGCCCGCTGCATAAGTGGTATGGCATCGCCCTTATTCACAAGATCAGCGATCGGGATGCCTACTACGGTCTCAATGGTTTCGAGAACTGGCGTCTCCTGGGCCACTCCGCCGACTTTATGGTGGTTATGGCTGTCGATCAGTCATATTTTACGCCCGGCCCCTCCGTGAGTATCCCCTGGCTGCGTCAACTGCTGGACTACACCTTGCAGACGATGCCCCAGATGCTGCCACATATCATCTGGGAACTGCCGCTCTACGGTAATTCCTGGCACTGGCATACCGATCATTGGGTCTTTGAGGGCATCATCACCTTTCAGCAGGCACAGGATATGGTGGCCCAGGCCTCCTCCTCGCAGATCGATACCGCCGCCAGCGATCTCCATGATCCATACGCGCCCCACCTCGTCTATATGGATAGCGCAGGCATGAAGCACTCTGTCTGGTATCTCAGCGCGCGTGGCCTCTACGCGACTATCGCGGGTTTCAAGCAGGCCTTGCAGACAGGGGCGCAATACAAAGACAGCAATCCCGGTTTTGCTTTCTGGTGGCGCACTACCCAGGAGCCGCCGGATTTCTGGTCCATGCTTGCCACCTCGCATTGATGTGATGCCTCGTGAGGTTGTGGCGCTCCCTCAGGCTACATTCTGTGACATTTTAGAGACATCTGCATCTTCACCTGGTCGCGGGGAATGGTATAATAGGATTGGCTTTGACATACTGTTAAAGCCAATCCTATTCCATTTTATTTCCTGTGTAGTGGATCGGAAAAGAGGGAGTACGATATGCAGATCATCATCAAGGGAAAACAGCTAGAGGTCACCCCTCGCTTACGTCAACATGTCGAGCAGAAGGCGCAGAAGCTCTCGCGCCTGGTCACCCCAGAGACCCGTGTTGAGGTAACCGTTACCGAAGAGCAGACGCGCAGTGCGCAAGATCGCTTCTCGGTGCAGCTTGTGCTTTCTGGTAACTCCCACCCCGTTCGCAGCGAGGTCAATGCCCCCAGGGCAGATAAAGCCTTTGACCTTGCCCTCGATAAAGTCATTGCGCAACTCGGTCGCCAGAAAGACCGGCAGACCAGCGCAGTACGCCATCGCACAGCCCCCGTGAGGGTCCTGGCCCTGTCGCGTTCCGGCGCTCTTTCGACGGCAGAGGAGGCTGGCGCTGATGGCGCTACCGATGGAGAATACGAGATCCCTCACCACATCGCCGATGAGCACAATGAGGATGTGTGGTCCGGGATCACAGAGATCCGCAGCGTCCCCACAAAACCTATGGGCGATCACGAGGCGATTCTCCAGATGGAGGCGCTTGGCCTCGCCTTCTACCCATTTATCAATGAGGCCACCGATACCGTTAACGTGATGTACCGCATGGAAAAAGGCGGCTACGGCCTGCTGGTACCTTCGTTAGAATGAAGAGGTAAGGGGGGGTAGGGGCGCCCCTACCCCCCC
>JBDTHH010000227.1:0-10805 GCA_039937055.1 Ktedonobacteraceae bacterium
ATGGCACCTATAGTTGGGACAAGACGACGATGGTCCTGGTTGAGGCGTACGCAGGCAACATATGCGGCATCGGCTATACTTACGCCGATGCCGCCACCGGGAAGGTGATTCAGGAATTACTGGAGAAGGTGGTGGTGGGGCGCGATGTCATGAATATCTCTGGCTGCTGGCTGGCAATGGTACAATCGATCCGCAATCTCGGACGACCCGGTATTGCTTCGATGGCGATCGCGGCTGTTGATACAGCGTTATGGGATCTCAAAGCGCGTTTGCTCGATCTTCCCCTTGTTACGCTCCTTGGGGCAGTGCGTGAATCTGCACCGATCTATGGCAGCGGCGGCTTTACATCTTATTCACGCGAACAACTGCAAGGACAACTTGGCGGCTGGGTTGAGCAGGGTATTCCACGTGTGAAGATGAAGATCGGAACCGATGCCTCCGCCGATCCTCGACGAGTTGCAGAAGCACGCGAAGCTATCGGACCTGATACCGAACTCTTTGTTGACGCCAATGGAGCCTATAGCCGCAAAGAAGCATTGGCCCTCGCTACGATTTTCGCTACTGACTACGGTGTTACCTGGTTCGAGGAGCCAGTCTCCTCCGACGATCTGGCAGGATTACATCTGATCCGAGACCGTGCCCCGGCAGGAATGGATATTGCGGCAGGCGAATACGGCTACGATTCCTGGTACTTCCGGCATATGCTGGAGGCCGAAGCCGTCGATGTCTTGCAAGCCGATGCCACACGCTGTGCAGGCATCACTGGTTTTCTTCGTGCAGGTGTTTTATGTGAAGCACGTTCGCTCGACTTGTCATCGCATTGTGGACCAGCATTGCATGTGCATCCAGCCTGCGCAGTGACCAATTTCCGCCATATGGAATACTTTCACGATCATGTACGCATCGAGCAGATGTTTTTCGATGGGGTGATCAAGCCAGAGCAGGGGGCTTTGCGCCCGGATCTGTCACGGCCCGGTATGGGATTAACGTTTAAACGAGCTGATGCCGAACGCTACGCAGTTTAGATAGAACCCAGAGAAAAAGTATGTACAGCGTCCTGGCTCCTTGCAATCTTCGGTTCGTACCGGGGTGCTCGTGGGGGTCGCAGGTATCCTTGGCATTGCTGGTTTCTTTGCGTTGAGGTGGCACAAAGAAGAAAGAGCAAACAACGAGTAAGCATAAAAATGTAGAGAGAGCGATAAAGGAGTTAACATATATGGCAGTCGCAGAACCTTTGGAGATAGCAAAACGGGTAGCACACCAGGCCGGGAAGCTGCTCCCAACAAAGAAAAAACAGCGTTCCGGCTGGCAGTCCCTGCTGCCACGCGCAATCACACGTGAGGGGATCGTCCTGGGACGGCATGTACGCGAAGGACGCTTCCAACGCAGCCTGGCATGTATCACAGCCATTTCCGGCCTGTTTACAGGTCTGGAGGTCGGCTACCAGCACTATCGTGGCAGCTATGGGCAGCGTATTATGTATACCCCCTTTCTTTTGAGCTTCGCCTTGGGGATTGCGGGAACCTGGGCTATGTTTAGCCGTTGGGCTGCTCGCACCGTCTTGCGGCTCGTCTCGCTCATCACCTTCATTGATGGTGTTGTCGGCTTCTACTTTCACATTCGTGGCGTGGCACGCAAGCCTGGTGGATGGCGCATTCCCGTCTTCAATATGGTGATGGGACCACCGCTCTTTGCACCTCTCCTGTTCTCAACGGTTGGATTTCTCGGCCTCGTCACCTCATTTCTGCGACCCGAAGACGCTCCTCAGAACGATCTGCCGGGATTATCCAGACCACGTTCTCGCTGGCTTAGCTGGTTCCCTCGCTCATGGGGTCGGGAAGGACTCGTATTGGAGCAAGACGTACGCGAAGGACAATTTCAACGTCTGCTAGCAGTTGCAACTGTGCTCTCTGCCTTCTTTAGCTGGGCCGAAGCGCTCTATTCTCATTACAAGAACAACTTCTCGTTTCGCATCCAGTGGTCGCCAATCATCATCGCACCGCTACTGATGATCGCAGGCATTGGAACGATCTGGAGCCGCACGGTGGCGCGTACACTTTTGCCTGTTATTTCGCTACTGGCGATGCTCAACGGCATGATCGGCTTTTTCTTTCATGTACGTGGTGTTCTGCGTCGCCCAGGTGGCATGAAGAAGCCACTCTATAACATCATCTATGGGCCTCCTGTCATGGCACCGCTGATCTTTTCCGCATCTGGTTTCATTGGTCTGGTTACCAGTCTCTTACGAAGGGCAAAATAGTGATGAAAAAATCGAAAGAACTCACGAAAAATCGTACACCGATCTATCATGTCGAGCCAGAAACACTGCCAGCGGTCGATCAGAGCCTCTTGCCAATCGATCCTGAGAGCAAAAAACCAATTGCGCCATCTGCACAACCGGGCTACTATCCTGGTTTCAACACGCTCAGTCAACAGAACTATTGGGATGAGGCGACGCGCACCGTCGTCCTGAAACGCGTTGAGCAGGTGCCACCGATCCGCTTTTTTACACCAGATGAGGCGCTCTTGATGAAAGCAATCACTGATCGCCTGCTTCCACAGGATGATCGCGACGCTGCCCATAAGATTCCAGTTGTCCATTATATTGATGAGCGATTGTACGAGAAGCGTGGTGATGGCTACCGTTTTGAAGATATGCCGCCCGATGATGAAGCGCATCGGTTAGGATTGCAGGCCATTGATGCCATCGCGCAGCATCTCTATCACGCACCTTTTATTCAGCTTGATCCACTGGCACAGGACACAGTGCTCCAGACCATTCATGATGCTCATCCCCCGGCGGGGCAGGAGATCTGGCAAAAGATGCCGGTCCATCGCTTCTGGGCACTGATTATGCAAGATACTGTTCAGGCGTATTATGCTCACCCCTACGCCTGGGATGAAGTCGGTTTTGGCGGTCCCGCCTATCCACGTGGCTATATGCGTCTGGAAGGCGGTAAACCGGAACCCTGGGAGGTTGAAGAGCAACGCTGTGAATGGGAAGCACCCGTCAATTCTCTCTCAGGTGCATATACTCCCGTGGGTGGCCCCGGTGGACAGAAACAACAGACGAGCGGTCAATCCGGAACCCATTAGGAGGGGCCAGATTTATCGCGCCCGTGTGTGGGCCGCATGTATGACGCCCACGAAATAAGGAAACAATCATCATGAAGACACCGATACTAGGAAAATTTGAGGCACCGAAACCGAATAAACACCGCCTGGGACCGATGCAGACAGTCGATATCCCCATGCATCATTTTGGGGAACAGGAAGAGGTCGATTTCTGCATTGTCGGAGTTGGTTCGGCAGGAGGCGTCCTGCTGCAACGGCTGGCACGTGCAGGATTTCGCGTAGTGGGGATAGAGGCGGGTCCGTTCTGGGATACCGAACGCGATTGGGTCAGTGACGAAGCAGGTTCGCATAAACTCTACTGGACGAATCAACGCATCACGGGCGGTGAGGACCCGATAACGCTGGGAGAAAACAATAGTGGGCAAGGTGTGGGAGGTGGCTCCGTCCACTGGGCATCCTTTACGCCACGTTTTCATCCCTCCGATTTCCGCGTGCTCTCCTCCGATGGCATGGGAGCTGACTGGCCCATTTCCTACGATGATCTGAAGCCATATTATGAACTCTTAGAAAAAGAGATGCCCGTCTCCGGTCCCGCATACTTTCCCTGGGGTGATCCGCATGGGTATATCTACGGTCCACATCCTCTAGGTGGCGTCGGCGATGTGCTGGTCAAAGGCTGCACCGCGCTGGGTATTCCTGTTGTCGCGGGTGGTCCTGTGGCGATTCTCGCTGGTTCGCACGGAGATCGTCCCCATTGCATCTATCGCGGCTTCTGCATTCAGGGCTGTAAGGTTGGTGCCAAACAGAGCACCCTGATCAGTCACGTGCCTGATGCGCTCAGAAACGGGGCCGAGATCCGTCCCGACTGTATGGTCTCGCGCATCAATATGAAAGATGGACATGCAACCGGAGTCACCTATATCGATGCGGAGGGACATGAACACGAACTGAGGGCGAAGGTTGTGATCGTCAGTGGATATGCGATTGAAACGCCACGCCTCTTGCTGAACTCAGCCTGTCCCGGTTTTGAGCACGGATTGGCAAACTCCAGCGGGACCGTGGGCAAGTATCTCATGGTACAAATTGGTAATGTCGTGATTGGACGCTTCGAGGAGCCGATTCGTATGTACAAAGCTCCGCCAGCGCATGCCCTGAGCGAGGAATTCTACGAGACCAATCCTCACAATGACTTTATCCGGGGCTTCTCCATTCAAACGGTCGGACCACTTCCCATCGCTTTTGCCAAACAAATGATGGTGGCAAAGGGTGCTTGGGGCTGGGGGATGCGCAAGGTCATGATGGACTATAATCACTGGGCCGCCCTGGGTGTCCTGGGCGAGATTCTGCCCTGGGAGGATAATCGCGTCACCATTGCAGATGAGAAGGACGTGCATGGTATCCCCATCGCAAAAATCACCTTTAAGTTACACGACAATGATAAAAAGGTAGCAAAGGCTGGCGTCGCAAAAGTCACAGAAGTCATGAACGCGGCGGGAGCGCAAGAAGTGGTGCAGGAATCGCGCTATGCACACCTGGTTGGTGGCGCACGCATGGGTAGCAATCCGAACACATCTGTGACTGACAAATGGGGGCGGACCCATGATATTCCTAACCTTTTTCTGTGTGACGGCAGCATTCTTCCCACGCAAGGGTCGGCCAACCCTGGACTCACAATCCAGTCCCTGGCAGCACGTACTGCCGATTACCTGATCTCGAATGCTGGCGGTCTCCTCTCTCGCAATCCGCAACGCGTGGACGAGCCCGCGCCTCCTATACGCCATAATCTCTCACCAGCAGGAACTGCGGGACATGGAGTTCCCCGCCTGAAATCTCGGCGTTGAAATGGAAAAAAGGATGAGACACAACGATAACGTTGCCGTGCAGACGGAGAGGAACGAAGTGCTCTCCTCAGAACTGCCACGTACACTTGATTGGCTTCTGGTCCAGAATAAATTATAGAAATAGAGATAAAGGAGATTTACCATGAAATCAAGAACACAGCCCGAAGTGGTTGTCATTACCGGCGCATCCGCTGGTGTTGGTCGTGCCATTGCACGCGCCTTCGCCCAGAGGGGTGCCCATATCGGCCTCCTGGCACGGGGTCATGAGGGATTAGAGGCAGCACGCAGAGAGGTCGAAGAATATGGAGGCAAGGCGATTGCTATTCCCACCGATGTGGCCGACCCTGATCAGGTGGAAGCAGCAGCGACACAGGTCGAGGAACACTTTGGACCAATCGACGTCTGGGTCAATGACGCCATGGAATCGGTCTTCTCGCCATTCAAAGAGATCAAACCCGAGGTCTACAAGCGGGTTACTGAGGTAGCCTATCTCGGCTTTGTGTATGGCACAATGGCGGCTTTGCATCGCATGCTCCCACGCGACAAAGGCAGGATTATCCAGATTGGCTCCGCCCTGGCCTATCGTAGCATTCCGCTGCAATCGGCTTATTGTGGAGCAAAGCACGGCATTATGGGCTTTACCGACTCGATCCACTGTGAGTTGCTCCATGACAAAAGTAACGTCAAGATCACGATGGTGCAACTTCCAGCCGTCAATACGCCACAATTTAGTTGGGTCAAGAGCCGCTTACCACGCAAACCACAACCCGTGGCACCCATTTATCAACCAGAAGTGATCGCCGATGCCGTCACCTGGGTCACTGATCACTATCGACGAGAACTGTTTATTGGCTTAAACACCGCCATCATCATCCAGGGTAATAAGTTCTTTCCAGCCTTTGGAGACTGGTACCTGGGCAAGACGGGGTATACATCGCAGCAAACGTCGCAATTGGTCGATCCCAATCGCCAGAACAATATTTGGGAACCGGTCGATGAAGAAAAGGATTATGGTGCCCATGGCAGCTTCGACAAGCAAGCAAAGCGCAAAAGTTGGCAACTCTGGGCCGATACTCATCCAGGCATGTTGGCGCTGATGGGTGTTGCGGGCATTGCCAGCATCGCCGGAGGGGCTGCCCTCGTCAGGAGGATGCGATGAAACCAGAAGAGCTCAGCCAACAAATGCGCTTCGGAACGGGACATTTTCTCGCCCAGCGACGTGGCACTATAGCGTTAGGACTGATTGCTGTCGGATCCATGAGCCTGATCACACTTTACCAGGTCGGTATTATTAAACACCTGCCCGAGCTGCCCCTCCCTATGCTAGATGCCGATAGGGTCGATGCCTCGGCAGAAGCCTATTCGCGCTTCTCTACGCCTGATGGATTGCTGGGCATCGGGAACTATGCCATCACCATGGGATTAGCCGCGATGGGGGGAACTGATAGAGCGCAGAGACAGCCCTGGATTCCGCTCGCGTTAGCCGGAAAAGTTGCCTTCGATACTGCTCAGGGGATCAGGCTCTTTTTCGATCAGAAGACAAAATATCAGGCTTTCTGTTCCTGGTGCCTACTTTCCGCAGGGACAACGCTCGCAACGATTCCGCTCATCATTCCTGAGACATATGCAGCTATTCGTCAGCTTCTGGGAAAAACAGAAGCATAAAGACGAATATGGTAGGAGCCAGATTTCTCGCGTCCACGCCTTCCCCTCATGAATGGGGGGAAGGCGTCCGGGCGTGAGAACCAGGAGGAAGCCATGACGTTTGAAATTCGCGTAGGTAGCCGTGATATTCACATCAGTCACGGGAATACCTTTCTCGTCTGCAATCATCGCGGCGAGATCGCAGACGGTAACAATCAAGGTATCTACGCTGCTGATACGCGTTTTGTGAGTATCTATCAACTCTTTATCAACCGGCAGCCATGGAAAGAGATTGACGCCAGCCAGCTTGACTTCTACGCCGCCCGTTTTCATCTGACCAATCCACCTGTGCATACGGCGGGAGGGGCTATTACGAAGCATACGCTTGATCTTACGATCAACCGAGAGATTGGCGCAGGTATCTACGAAAATTTCGAGATTGTGAACTATGCGGGTAAAGAGGTCGCATTCATTTTAGAAGTGGAGATACGCTCAGATTTTGCTGATATCTTTGAGGTGAAGTCAGGAGATATTGTACAACGGGGATCTCTTGTCACCACCTGGGATCATGAGCGAAAAAGGCTATGTACGGTCTACGATCACAAAGATTTTCATCGGGTCGCAAACTATCAGGTTCTGAGCAGCGATGGCCCTGTGAGCTATGCGAATGGGCGCCTCTTTTTTGATATCACCCTGGCCCAGAATCAGACATGGCATGCGTGTGCTGTACATGTGCTTGAGCATGGGCAACAGATCGATCCCTCCATTTATACATCCTCGGAGCAAGGACAACCGGAGGAAAAGTTCAAGCAGCAGCAGGCACGCTGGCATAGTCGTTGCACCGAGATTACAACCTCGAACAACGACGTTCAGCAGATGTATCGGCAAGCTGTTGCTGATATGGGAGCACTGCGTATCTATAATATGGATGTCTCTGAGGATGCCTGGGTTCCAGCGGCTGGCGTTCCCTGGTTCGTGACGCTGTTTGGACGCGATAGCCTGATTGTCTCCTACCAGAATATGAGCGTCTCCCCCGACTTTGCACGCGGCGCACTCAAACGTTTAGGTGAGCGCCAGGCCACGAAACGCGATGATTGGCATGATGCTCAGCCGGGAAAAATATTGCATGAGCTGCGTTTTGGTGAACTTGCTCACTTCAACCAGATTCCCTTTGATCCTTATTACGGCACGGCTGATGCCACCATTCTCTACTTGATTGTGCTCTCAGAAACCTATCGCTGGACAGGTGATGTGAGTTTACTGAAAGAGTTTCGCCATGTCGCTGAAGGATGCCTGGACTGGATTGACCACTACGGCGATCTGGATGGCGATGGCTTTCAAGAATACAAAACCTTCTCCTCGCAAGGAGCTGAAAATATGGCCTGGAAGGATTCAGGATACTCTGTCGTCTATGCCGATGGGAGCCAGGTAAAACAACCGAAAGGGACGTGTGAACTTCAGGGCTACGTCTATGATGCAAAGATGCGTATGGCCGAGGTCTTTCAGGTGCTTGGTGATGAGGAACGGGCAAAGACATTGCAGCAGCAAGCCGAAGCGTTGAAGCGCAAATTTAATGAGGTGTTCTGGATGGAAGACGAAGGCTGCTTTGCTTTCGGACTGGATGCAGATAAGAACCTTATTACCTCCATTGCTTCCAATGCCGGACAATGCCTCTGGAGCGGCATTGCCGATCAGGATAAGGCCGAACGAACTGCAAAGCGACTATTGCAGGATGATATGTGGAGTGGTTGGGGCATTCGGACGCTCGCTAGCACCAATCCAGCCTATAACCCACTTGCCTACCAACGTGGGGCTATCTGGCCTCATGACAATGGCATCGTTGCAGCAGGATTCAAGCGCTATGGATTAGCGAAGGAAGCCAACCAGGTCATTGGTGCGGTTTTTGATGCCACACAGCACTTTGACGCGGATCGTCCACCGGAGGTCTTTGCGGGAGTACAACGCAAGAGCGAGGTCGATTTTCCCGTCCTCTATCCCGGTGGTGCGAATATTCCGCAAGCGTGGGCGACCGGGAGCATCTTCCATATGGTGCGAACCGTGCTGGGTCTACGTGCCGATGCTCCCCATCACCGTCTGTATGTCAATCCTACATTGCCTGACTGGTTGCCCGAAATCGAACTTCAGCAGTTACGGGTTGGGCCGTGCCTGATCGATCTTCACTTCTGGCGTGAAGGAGATCACTCTCGCTGGGAGACACGGCGTATAAAGGGCGATCATGGGACGCCACAGGACAAAATGATTCAAGTAATGTCTGTCACGAGGCCGAGATGAAACGGCTTTCCTCCTGGTTGGAGAGCCAGCCATGCCACGAAATCAGCACCGTGGTCAGGTAGGTTGTGACGGTTTTGGGATCACGAGTGCCAAGTGACGCTGCAAACTCCTGCAATACGCGGGGATCATCGCTCCTGGTGGGCATGGATCTTCTCCCAACTTTGGGTGCAAACGATTCTCCGACGAGAATCTCGCGCTAACTCTCACCTTTTGTCTGTTTTGAGAAACGAAGGTGAGCAGAGGCGTGGGAGGAACTTGGCCGAGAAGGACTATTCCACGACATGCATTCTCCGACAAGATGAGAACCAGGCCAGCACTGTGTCCATCGATCATCATGCAGAGCAAGCAGCCAATCCCGACGGGTCGGGAATAACTTCCCGTCCAATTGGGAATGCGTCTCATGACACGGGACCACCTGACCTGCTACACTCGAGATAGAGGGTTTGCGTCGGAGCAGAACGATCGCGTCGTCGGGAGCGAAAGAGAACAGGTTCAGGAGGAGAGACCGTCATGTTGACACAAGAGCCGGCTATCGTCATAGAGCGCCTACAGAAATCATATGGAACCATCCAGGCCGTTAAGGGCATCTCTCTGCGTGTGCAGCAGGGGGAAATCTTTGGTTTTTTAGGGCCGAATGGCTCTGGGAAGACCACCACCATTCGCTGCATATTGGATGTCATTCGTCCCACCGCGGGCACCATTCGCGTGTTAGGATGTGATGCGCAACGTGACACCCTGTCTATGCACCAGTATATCGGTTACCTTCCGGGCGATGTGCGCCTCCCAGGGCAGAAGACAGGCAAGCAGATCATCGATTACTTCTCACACCTACAGGGCCATGAGCCGGTGTTGTTGAAAGATCTGGTCGCCCGCTTCGACGTAGAAATGAAGCGTCCCTTGAAGGGCTATTCTAAGGGGATGCGCCAGAAAATCGGCATTGTGCTGGCCTTCATGTGCGATCCCCAGGTGCTGATTCTGGATGAGCCAACCTCCGGCCTTGATCCGCTGATGCAGAAAATCTTCAACGAATTTCTGCTCGAAGAGCAGGCACGCGGGAAGACCATCTTTATGAGTTCACATGTGCTGAGCGAGGTAGAGAAGGTCTGCCAGCGCGTGGCCATCATCCGCCAGGGCGAGCTGGTCACGGTAGAAGCGATCGAAGCCTTGCGCGAGAAGGCGGGGCAACTGGTCACCGTCGAGTTTGGCGACGCGGTGGCACCGCAAGAACTGAACGGCATCCCAGGCATGAGTGATGTCACCGGGAGCAATGGCTCCTATCATCTGCATGTGAGCGGCAGCATGAATGCCCTGATCAAGGTCTTGAGCCGCCACGAGGTCAACCGCCTGCTGGTCGAAGAAGCGCCGCTCGAGGAAGTCTTCTTGAAGTTTTACGAAGTACCCGAACAAACAGCGAGCGTGACCCGCTGAGTCGCGTCTCGTGCGCAAGAAAAGGAGCGTATTTCTATGGCTACATTTTCCATGGCAAAGCACACTCCACCCAAAAAGTGGGTGCGAGGACTGACCATTGCGCGAGCATCTCTTGCCAACACCAGGGTCCCCATCGCTTCGGGGGGAGCGTATGCCATTTTGATCGCCTTACTGCTCGGTGCGCTCGCTCCTTCTCTGGCACAGGCCGATACGGGCGCCTTTCTCTCCTCTCCCGTGTTAGCTGGCGTGCTGGGCGGCCATATCACCCATCTGGGCGGCATTACCATCACCCTGGCCATTTACCTCTACAGTGCTTTCTACGGCCTGTTGTTCGGTGGGATTGTGGCGTATGTGAGCGGGGTGGCTATCCCGCTCACCATTGAAAATGGCACGCTCGATCTGGCCCTCTCACGACCCATCAGTCGCACCCGCTACTATCTGGAAAACTGGGGAGCCATGCTGGTCGGTGCCGTTCTCTTGAGCCTGCTCACCGTGTTCGCCTCCTGGTTTGCCACGCTCTTTCTC
>JBDTHH010000228.1:0-9392 GCA_039937055.1 Ktedonobacteraceae bacterium
CGTCCTGGTGGTGACAGGGACGGCGAGGCAAGCCACGCGCTACGGATACACCGGGGAGGCAAGCCATAGGCCCTACGCGAGAGGGGAGCGCCCGGTCTATTCAGATTGGATCGTCTCTGCTATACTGGGCGCATAGCGCAAAGAGCGATGGGCTTGCCTGCGCGACACTGTGTATTCCGTGTCATCACTATAGAAACAACCACAAGGGCGTGGTCTGGTCCAACGCCGCCTGAAAGGAACTGTACCACGTCATGCGTCCTGTGAAGAATGAAGATTCCCCGCCTGTTGAAGAGGTACGCACCACGCGGGCGAGGCACTCTCGACCAGTAAGAGAGTTCGAAGCTAGCACTCCTCCTGCCAGCGCCACGCCTGTAACCATCGCGGATATCTGGGAGGCCTACAAGCTGCTCAAGCCGCGGCTCCATCATACGCCGCTCACGGCCTCGCGCACCCTGCGCGAGTTGACGGGGGCCGATGTCTATTTGAAGGCCGAGAACATGCAGCGCTCCGGCTCGTTCAAGGTACGCGGCGCCAGCTATAAACTCTCGCGCCTGCGCGAACAGGAGTATCAGCGGGGCGTGATCGCGGCTTCAGCAGGCAATCACGCCCAGGGGGTGGCCATCGCCGCCGCCCAGTACAAGATCCCCTGCACGATTGTGATGCCGGAGACCGCGCCGCTGGCCAAGATCACCGCTACCCAGGGCTACGGGGCACAGGTGGTGCTGCACGGCTTCACCTATGACGATGCCTACCAGCACTGTCTGGAGCTACAACAACAGACGGGCGCAACCTTCATCCATGCCTTCGACGATCCCGACGTGATTGCCGGGCAGGGCACGCTGGGCCTGGAGATGCTGAGCGACCTCCCCGACGCGGATGCCCTGGTGGTGCCGATCGGCGGCGGCGGCCTGATCGCGGGCATCGCCATCGCAGCACGCGCGCTCAGACCCGATATCACCATCATCGGTGTGCAGGCGGCGGGCGCGGCCAGTTGCAGCGCGTCGCTGGCCGCCGGGGAACCGGCCACGCTGCCCACGATTGCCACGGTCGCGGATGGTATCGCCGTGAAGCGGCCAGGCGCGCTGACCTTCGCGCTGATCCAGAAACTGGTGGATGATGTCGTGCTGGTCAGCGAGGAGGCCATCATCGGCGCGGTCCTGTTCCTGATGGAGCGCAACAAGATGCTGGTGGAGGGAGCCGGCGCGGCGGGCGTGGCGGCACTGCTCAGCGGGACGATCACATTGCCGGGCAAAAAGGTGCTGGTGCCCTTAACCGGCGGCAACATCGATATCAACCTGGTCAGTCGCTTCATCGAACATGGTCTGGCGGCGGCTGGTCGCTACTTCGTGATCCACACACGCCTGAATGATCGTCCCGGCGAACTGATGCGCCTGCTGGGCATTATCTCTGACATGCGTATCAATGTGATCGATGTGCGCCACCAGCGTATCTCCAGCTATCTGCCCATCATGCAGCGCGAGGAAACGATCACGTTGGAGACCCGCGACCGCGCCCAGTGCGAGCAACTGCTTCTGCGCCTGCGCGAGGCCGGCTACGCGGTTGAGGAGGCACAATCGCCGACCTGATGAGATATATTACCCCTGCGGTAGCAAATGCAGGATGTTGTGTTTCAGTTGTTCGGTGACCTGCCCGATGGGCAGGCTGGCGTCGATCACCTGGAACTGGTACTCCTTGCTCATGGCGTCGAAGTGTTCCAGCAGGCGGGTTTGATAGTTGATAAAGCTATCATAGAAATCTTCGCCGAGCCGCACATCCATGCCGGACTCCCAATAATCGAAGCCGCCGCGTTGCAGGACGCGCGAGATCAGGTCGTCGAGTTCCGCGCGCAGGTAGAAGATGGCGTCGGGCTTGAGCGCCAGGCCGTAGAGCGAGCGAATCCAGCGCGGGTTCGCCCCGCGCACGAGCGCGCGCGCCATCAGCGAGTAGATGTAGCGGTCGGTGAGCACGACGAAACCAGCGCGCAGGGCCGGCAGAATCTCGCGCTCGAAGCGGTCCACAAAGTCGGTGGCGTAGAAGAGGTTCAGGGTGATTGGGCCAAGGGTATTGCCCTCTTTGGCGCGTTTGAGGCCCTTGCCCACCAGCAGAGAGCCGGTCATTTCGGTATCGATCACGGCATAGCCGCTGCTCTCTAACCACGGTCGCAACTGGTGCAGTTGGGTCGTCCGGCCCACGCCGTCGGTGCCCTCGATGACGATCAAACGCCCTGGGAGCACTTCTTCGCGCTCTTTCAGGTGGATCGCATCGGTTCCATAAAATTCAAGGAGGGTCATAGGGTCCTTCTCTCTGTTGCTCGCTGCTGCTGCCTGCGTAGAACGTACACCCAGGTATGTGGACAGGGGCATCATCTGGCGCCTCTTTCCTGCTCCTCCACTACCTCCTGCGCCGGGCGCATCTCGCGTGCCAGGCCGGCCCAGGCCATCTTCTGAGAAGATGGGCGCGTCCGCCGCGCGTGTCGCAAATACGGCCGGATAAGCTGGCGCATCCGGCGTTGTTGATCGGGGATAGGCAATGTAGCGTCCATTACCGTCAGCCCAAACTCGTGAACCATAACTTCATATTCATCGATGATGCGCTGTTGAAATAATATGAAGCTCTCGCGTGGATCATGGCTCAGGCTGAGGTCCATGCCCGCCTCGTAGTATTTGAGTTCGGCCCGGCCCGTCAGGATGCGCTTGAGCGAGATATCCAGTGGCACCCGGTAGTAGAATGCCATAGTTGGCTTGACGGCGAACTGGTACAGCTCGCGTACCCAGGTGCGGTCCACGTTGCGCGCCACATCACGGGCAAAGGCGGTGTAGATGTAGCGGTCAGCCAGCACAATCGCGCCGGCTTTGAGAGGTGGGATGATATCGTGCTCCGTGCGGTCAGCGAAATCGGTGGCATGAATCAGGCTGAAGGTAGTGGGCGTGAGTAACTGCTTTTTCTTGCCCTTGCTGGTGATCTCTTTGACGATTGGTGATGAGTTCCACTCGCTGAAGAAGACCGTGTAGCCTTCGCTGAGCAGCCACTGGCGCAAGAGCGCGATCTGTGTGCTTTTGCCAGAGCCATCGACCCCCTCTACGACAAAGAGGCGGCCTGGGTACTCGTGCGACCCGTAAGTCTCCATACATTATCCTTACTCCTGCATCTCACTGGGGGCGATGGCTTTGGCTCCCCTTGCCCGTATTGGCTCTCATGCGAGATGATGCATGTGCCCTGATTATCATAGAATGAAAGGGATCTTGTCAAGGGCACATGCCGGATGAGGGTATATGTCCCGTTGCGCGTTGCTAGCTATCCTTTATATGACAAGTATAGGCGTGACCACAAGTAGCAGGGCCGGAACTCCCAGGTTGCCCCTACTAAAATCGTGTTATACTATTGGAGGTGATCTATGGTCCTCTACGTTGTTTGGGTAAGGAAGAAAAGAGAGAAAGAGAAGGCCAGCTATCGGTCAGATATTGCATGTCAATATCCCCTCTCCGCTGGGGTACCTGGAGGGGATTCTTAAACCTGAAGAGGCAGGCGTTGTTCCGAACTATGCCTCGCTTGTGTGCCATCCGCACCCGCTCTATGGTGGCACCATGCATAATAAAGTCGTCTTCAAAACGGCTCAGGTGCTGCAGGCGCTGCAAATGCCGGCGTTGCGCTTCAATTTCCGGGGGGTGGGCCGGAGTTCCGGAACGTACGACGAGGGCCGGGGAGAGCTGGATGATGTACGCTACGCGCTGGATTTCCTGAGCCATCGTTATCCAGGCCTGCCCGTGATCCTGGCCGGTTTCTCGTTTGGCGCCTATGTCGGCCTGCGCGTCGGAGCCAACGATGGTCGTGTGCAAGCATTGATCGGCCTGGGGACGCCCGCGCGTAATTTTAATGGCGATACGCTCAAGGATTGTCACAAATCGAAGCTTCTGGTACATGGCACGCTCGATGAGTTGGCGCCCTACGAGCAGACGGCGCGCTGGTTCGAGCAGTTGCCCCCTCCAAAGAGTATGGTGGTTGTAGAGGGCGCGGATCACTTCTTCCACGAACGCCTGCAAGAGGTGCAGACGATCATCGCCAGCTTTGTCCAGACGCTCTAGCTACCCGAAGTGCGGCGAGGGGGCGTCAAACAGGTAGAGGAACTTTCTGATGGGCCAGTGTGCCCAGCTATGATTGTTTGATGCCGCATATGAGAGGAGCATCCATGTCTGTTACAACTCGCACGATAGATCGCCTGACACAGCGGAGCAGAAACAATGGCCGCATGCACATCGCTGGCTCGCAGCCGCACTGGCGCTGGTACCACGGAGCAGCATTCTATGTGGTGATGCAGGCGCTGACCTTCGGGCTGTCGGGCCTGGTCAGCGCGCTTGCTGGGAACAAAGGCAAGAGTTTACGAGAGGATATCTTCGGGGATGTCAGCTACTTTTCCAGGCTAAAGCAATCTATTGTCACGCCCCCCTCCTGGGCTTTCGGACCGGCGTGGACCTTTAACAATTTCTCGATGATCTGGGGTATGCTGCTGGTATTGAACAAACCCCGCAACGCGCCGGGCCGGACGCCGTTTCTGGCGCTGCAAGCTGCGACATGGGTGAACTATGTGGTCTTCAACGCGGCCTACTTCAGCCTGCGCTCCCCCATCAACGCCTTCGTGCTCACCTTGAGTATGTTCCTGCTGACGATTGTGAGCGGCTTCGTAGCCATCTTCAAGCTCAAGGATAGCCGCGTGGCCCTGGCGCTGGCCTCGCTCTTCATCTGGCTCATCGTGGCGCTGACCGCTGCCACCTTCCAGGCCGCCTGGAACCGTGACGACCTGTATAAGGTGGGTCCGTTCACCAATGCGCCAGCGGCTTTGACAAAGTAGTACACCGTCAAGCGTCAATCGATGGGTGAAATGGCCCCGTTCCGCGTAGGGGCCGGGCGCAGGCCAGCAGCGCCCCTACACGAAATGCCGCATCCCTACGCGGGAGGAGCGACCGCTAGAGAGGAGCGTCTTACACATGCAGCGCGTCCACCAGCCACAGTGCCAGCAGCAAGAAGACGCCCACGCTGATCACGGCGATGATGGGGTCCAGGAGCGGCGCGCTGAGCAGGCGCCCACGCATGTGCAGGCGCTGGAAAAGGGTGGGCAGGACAAGCCCACAGATGGCGGTGATCAGCAGGGTGATGCCGAGGGCCAGACCAAGGGCAATGCCGAGCGGCAGCGAATGAAAAATCGCCCACGTGAGCAGGGCAACGGCGATGCTTGCCAGCACGCCGCCGGCGGTACCTAGCCGCAGTTCATGGAAGATGCCCCGCCAGAAGTCTCGCCCGTGTGTAGAGCGCAGTTGCCAGCCGGTCACGCCCAGCACCTGCGAGCCAACGCTACCCGTGGTGAGCAACAGCATGGGCAGCAAGCAGATCATGCCACCCAGGGCCACCGGCGAGCGCGGGGTCGTTATGATGCCCACGAACTGAATATGTACTATGTTCGTAGTGAGCGCAGGACCAAAGATGCGATACAGGAGCAGGGCCAGGAGGCAGCCCGCCACGACGTTGACCGCCAGCCAGGTAACGCGATTGAGAACGGCGCGCCACAAAGCCGGTTCCTCTTCCTCGAACTCCTCGGCGCCGGCTCCGGCGATTTCCGAGAAATCTTCCGCCTGCTCCTCGTGGATCACGTCGATGATATCGTCAACGGTAATCAGGCCCACCAGGCGATTTTCGCTGTCCACAACCGGTACGCCGAGCAGGTCATACTTGGAGATGATATGCGTGACCTCTTCTTGGTCGGTGTCGCTGTAGACATGGATCACATCATGGTCCATCAGGTCCTTCAGCAGTGCCACTGGCTCAGCGGTGACAAGCTGGCGCAAGGAGACTACGCCAACCAGCCGGTGGGTCTCGTCGACGATGTAGAGGTAGTAGATCATCTCCAGGTGCGCGGAATGCTGGCGCAGGTAGGACAGCGCCTCCTGGGCACTCAGGTCCTGCGAGAGCGCCAGCACCTCGGAGGTCATGATGCCGCCAGCGGTCTTCTCGCCATAGCGCAGCAGATCACGTATGGGCTGCGCCTCGTCGGCAGGCATCAGGTTCAGCAGGCGCTCGGCCTCAGCCTGTGGCATATCGGAGAGGATATCGGCGGCGTCATCGGGCGCGAGCACTTCGAGCAGGTCGGAGGCGCGTTCGGGGTCCAGTTCGCTCAGGATCTCGGATTGCATGCGGGCCTCGACCTCGTTGAGGGTGTCGGCCGCCGTCTCGGTATCCAGGCGGTCGAGCACGGCGCCAGCCTCCTCGGCATCCAGTTGCTCCAGAATGTCGGCGATATCGGCGGGATGCAAGTCAGCCAGCTTGCTATGGCTGACGTTGAGCTGCACCTGGGGCACGATGCCGCTGGTGCCAATGCCGGCGCCCACGCCGGCGAGCGCAGGAGTGAGCTGGCCGGTCACCCCGGCCCTGACAACTTCAATTGGCTCGACATAGTTCCAGGTAATTGTGCGCTCCGCCAGGCGCATAGGCATGATCCGACCCAGGGACGCAATAGGGGCTAGGATGCCCATACGGCGTAGCAGGCCACTCAGGCTGATGTCGACGCCGATCAGCCGCGCGGTCCCCTTGATCTGGGCCAGCTTGAGGTCGTTGACCTTGACGACGCGGAAACCCTGCGTATCCACAATCTGCTTGTCCAGGATATCGCGCTTCAACAACAGCTCGTCGGGTCGTGTGGCGTATGGCTGAATGTGCGCCTGTTTCACTGCCAGGTGGATGGGCGCCTCTTCGATACTGTGGACCTGGGACCAGGGGATAATCATGGCGCCATTGCCGTTCGTCATAGAGGCCGGATGGACCACCAGCGCGGTCACTACGGGAAATGTCTCGTTCAAGGAGACGCATATATCGCGCACATTGCCCAGGCGCCGTCCTTCGCTATCGGCAATGCTCTGGCGCAGAAGTTCACTGAGAAAAATCAACGATATCACCACCCTTTCTTGCGCAGTTGTACAGAAGTCACAAAACCCTTGACTTATCCACATGCATGTAGATAAGTGGAAAACTCCTCTGCCCTTGTAACTATGGTTACAAGGCATAAACGCGACATGTAGGAACACACGGCACGCGGCAAGAAGGCAACGTGCAACGCAGGAACAAAGCGTTTTTAGTGCAGAAGACTGCTATTCAGGGAGTACCCAGAGCAGGTACTACAGGACTCACTGGCAGGCGAGGATGCGCTTACTCGACATCGAGACCATCGTAGGCCGCTTGATGTATGCTCTCAGCGAGTAAAGTGGTGATGGCTGGTAGGTATGCCAACTGGAGAGGCTATAACCGGGGGAACATTAATGCTGCATATGCCCCACACTCACACTCGATGAGGAGAAGAACAAACTCGCGAGCAGGTACGTGTAACACTCATACCTACTATCACTGGGGCCAGCGTCCATGTCCCTCACCTCCTTTGCCCAACAAGCTGCCGTTCCCGTCCAGGGGCGACGTTTCAGACGCGTCTACAACCTTACCTGAGGGGGCCATCACAACTGTGGGTACACGAAAAAATGTTTCTTATGCAAGTATAGCACGCCCTACCAGGATTCAGCAAGGGAGTTAGTGTATTTGGTACAATTGCCTTAATTATATGGGCCTGAAGTCCTCTATTGAGCATACGGGACGGAGAAATGAAACGTTGATCCCTGCCCTTCGACGCTCTCGACCCATAGCTTGCCACCGTGCAGCTTGACGATCTCTGAGGAGATGTAGAGGCCAAGGCCGAGGCCGGGATAGGTTTTGCTTTCATCGTCGTAGACGCGATAGAAACGCTCGAAGATCTTCTCCTGGTGCTTGCTGGAGATACCGATCCCATAGTCCCGCACGCTGATAACAGCCTGCTCCTGACCCTGGGCGGCTAGCTGCACGTCGACCCTGTTCTCGCCTGGAGAATATTTAATGGCGTTCGTGAGCAGGTTGATCAATACCTGGCCCAGGCGGTCGCGATCCCCCACAAGCTCTTGTGGTAGGCTGCCCTGGATGTTGATGGTATAGTCGGGGCTGCCCTGCTGCACCTCCGCCACCGCGTCGCTGACGAACTGGTTGGCGTCGAAAGACGCCCTGGTCAGCGCCAGCTTCCCGGCCTGGATCTTAGAGATGTCCAGTAGGTCGGCGATCAGGCGGGTCAATTTATTAATCTGGGCATCCATCTTCGCGAGGTACTCGGCAGGCTCTTTCAGGCCCTGCTTCTCAAACGTTCTTTGCAGGTACTGCGCGAAGGCCTTGATGGTAGTTATGGGCGCCTTCATCTCGTGGCTCGCTATACTGATGAACTCGTCTTTGCGCCTCTCAAGCTCCTTGTACTCCGAGATGTCGTAGAAGGTTGCCACTCCCGCGATAATAGCGTCGTTCCGATCTTTTAGGGGAGCCGCCCCCACGCTGATGATCCCGACTGTGCCATCGCCGCGCAAGAACCCGATCTCTTCACCTTCGACCGTTTCACCTTTCCAGATGGCGCGGGCCATGGGCCATTCTTCGCCCCTGTACACGCTGCCATCGGCATGGTAACCGACCCATTCCTCGGGCGTGGTCTTAGTGCCGTTGGAGAGGGGTGGCCGGCGCAGGATCTTGCGGATGACTTTATTGCCCCTGGTGATACGCCCTGTAGGTTCGGTGACCACCACGCCGCCCGGCATTTGCCGCAGGATCTCCTCCAGTTCCGCGCGCTCGAATTCTTGCCGCGCCTGAAGCTGCTCTTTTTCGGCGGCCAGGTGTTTGTAGGCATTGATGTCTTCAACTACCATGCTGAAGTACTTGGTTGCCCCCTCCCCATCTGTGGCGAGCGAGGTGGTCTGTCTCACCCAGGTCAGCGAGCCGTTCTTGTGAACCAGGCACTTCTCGATTGCGTAGGAGTTGATCTGGCCCGCGAGCAACTGACTGGCGCATTGCTGCTCGTGAGGGGCATCGGCGACGAAGGTGATATCCGGCAGAGTTTTTTCGCTCAACTCGCTTTTTGTGTATCCGGTGATGTGGCAGAGCTTTTGATTGATGCGCAGCCATTTCCCTTCCAGGCCGATATGTGCCAGTCCTACGGCTGTCTGCTCAAAGGTGGCCAGGAAACGCTCCTCGCTTTCCTGGAGCGCCTGCCAGAGAGGTTCCTGCACCTCCATAGCGCCGGGGCTGAGGACATGCGCCGTCTCTGCCACAGGCTGTGGCTCCTGAGAAGAGATGGCGATAGCTGCCTCCCCGCTGCTATCCCCCGGAAAGGAGGGCGCCGGGTTCTGAGAATTGGTCATGCTGGCCTCTCTATTTCTTGGACCATAGGTCCTGGTCCTTAAATACAATGAGTCGCTTTTCTTTATTCTGTAACCAGTATAAGCAGGCAGGCAAATAGCGTGGCAGGCGTGGGAGCGAAAGGGGACCCGTAGCGCGTGGCTTGCCTCGCCGTC
>JBDTHH010000229.1:0-4679 GCA_039937055.1 Ktedonobacteraceae bacterium
GGGCCAGGAGGCTGAGCACTAGAACGTGCGCTGGCCGCTTTGAGCACTCTGCGCGCCCTGGCCAACCTGCCGGAGTTCCTTGATCTGCTTCTCGTAGTCGAGAGCATAGGCCCCGTGAACATCAAAGCTCATGAGATCCATGTACGGCTGCAGGAAGGCTGTCAGTTCCTGGGGGGTGTTCGTCTCAACCAGCAAGAAGCCGGCGCCGCCGCCTGCCAGGTTGTACCAGCCGCGAATGTTTTCCTGGTGATTGCCGCCCGCATCGTGTTGTTGGACGACCCGGCGCGCCACTTCCTGGCGATTGGTGTGATTATGCCACTTGAAAGCACAATACCACAACATTGATTGACCTCCTCGTCTCTCTGCAATTGCTTTAAATACACTTCACTGGATTGTCATACTTGGCAATCCATATGTATCACGCTGTTTCATCGTGATACGTTTCAGATCGATAGGAGGTCGAATCTGGATGGGAACTAGCGCTCGGCAATGCGGAACACGGCTAGCCGCGAACGCAGCGAGTCGGTCATCTCCACCAGGTGCTGCAGCGACTGCTGCATCTGGCGCATATGGGCGGTGATCTCACTGGTCATGCGCGAGATCTCTTCGACCGAGCTGACGGCCATCTGCGAACTCTTGCCCTGGCGCTCGGCATCATCACGAATGTTCTTCACGAGATCGACGATCTGCTCTGTGACCACGTTGATAGCGTCCAGTTCGACACCCGTTTGCGTCACCAGGTCGGTCTGCACCACAACCTGCTGGGTATTGCGCTCGACACTCTGCGAAATGGCGGTGGTCTCGTGTTGTACAGTGCGGATATGGGTCGCGACCTTGCGCGCGGCCTCGGAACTGTGGACAGCCAGGGCACGAATCTCCTGCGCGATGACGGCGAAGCCCTGGCCGTACTCGCTGGCCCGCACGGCCTCGATGGCCGCGTTGAGGGCGAGCAGGTTCATGCTGGTGGTCAGGTCAGTAATCGACACTACCGTGTCGTTGACCTCCTGGCCGCTCTCGCTCAGGCGACGCATCATGCGCGCCGACTGCATGGTGGTCTCGCGCACGCGGCGAATACCGTCAACCGCGCGATCAACGGTGTCCTGGCCCTTTGAGGTGACATCCACGGCCTCGGAAGCGATCTGCGACAGCTTGGCCGCGTGCTCGGCCAGCAGGCGCATCATGGTGGCCATTTCATCGATCTCGTGCGAGACGTGGAAGACCTGGCGCTCTTGATGGTCGGCGTCGCGCACCAGCAGGTCGGAGCTGCGCTGCACATCATGGGTATGATCATCGACGGCGCGCGTCACTACCTGCACATCGGCGAGGATGCCACTGATCTCCTCCACCATAGAGTTAACGGCGTCGGCGATGGGTTGCAACTTCTCGTGCGAGGGACGCACGCGCACACGCAGGTCGCCGCGCTGCATCTGCTCCAGATCCTGCGTCAGCGAGCTGATGCCCTCTTCCAGCGCCTGGTGCTCGGCCTCGCGCTCCTGGAAGATGCGCGCGTTATCGATAGCGAGGGCCGCCTGCTGCGCGAAGAGTTCCACGACCTCAATACGTTCCAGGGTCGGCACCTTCTTGTCCTCCGGATCGTCAAGCGAGAGGAAGCCGACCAGCTTTTTCTGGCGCGGGCTATACAGCGGCACGATCAGCATATCCATGGGATGCCAGCCGCCGGGTTCGTAATCGTCAAGGGGTATATTGCCGACCATCGGGACATCGGCGAAGAGGTGTATATGCTCGTGCGAGATGAAGTAGCTCTGGCTGATACGAAAATCTGGCTGCATCTGTCTGAGCATCTGCTCAACACGCATGGGATGCTCGCGCAGCATACGCTCATCTTCCTCGGCCACTCCCGCGAAAGCCACGGCCTTGAGATGCTCGCTGCCCTCTTCGAGCAGTTTGATGACGGAGGCGCGGAAGCCGGTGCAGGTGTTGATAGAGGCTGCTATGTGCTGGAGCACTTCGTCGAGACCCAGTTCGGCGCGCAACATATTGCCCAGGCGAAGCAACTCTTTGACCTGCCGGGTGTGCTGCTGCGATTCGGTCGGAATCTGGATGATCGGGGCCTGCGCCTTCGCTTCTCCGCTGGCAATGTGAGTAGTCTTGCTGTGGCCACGTTGCCACTGAACACGCTCTCCCGCCACATCTGCCTGCTCGGCATTGGAACGGAAACGAACGCGCAAGGGCACAAAACCATTGTGCTGTCTTTGCTCTGACATAGCTTCCCTCTTCACCCTTGTTATATAAGCGATCGCTTATCAACATGAGGATAACACATCTTCTCCCTGTGTACAAGTTCGATGGGAATATTTGCACAGAGAAACGCGCCCTGTAGGGATGCGGCTGGCCCCGCCGCTCCAACACATTCGCTTGATCGCCACACCATCTACGTAGGGACCCGATTTATCGCGTCCGTCGCAATGTATTGCGCGTGTGGGGGATTGTATACATCTATCCGCTTCAACGGATTCACGCAATACATTGCGACGGACGCGATAAATCGGGTCCCTACGTAAGCTACGAGGTGCGGCTGGGTACCTGTAGGTAGGGCGTGTAATAGCCTTGCAGGGCGCGGGGAATGCGGCCGATGAGCAGTGTGCCGTCGGGCTGGTGCTCTTCCTGCTCGACGTAGCCGCGGCGGTGGAAGAGTTCCACAAGGTCGCCTTTGTTGTATGGGAGCAACACCTGTAGCGTCTCCATGCTTTCGGCCAGCACCTGACCAATCTTTTCACGGAGAGCGTCCAGGCCGGTATGTTTGAGGGCAGAGACCGCTACCGCGTTTGGGTACAGCGTAGGATCAAGCGCCTCTGGATCTGTCAGGAGGTCGATCTTGTTGAGCGCGGTGACACGCGACTTCCCGCCGGCGCCAAGGTCGCCCAGAATCTCGTTTACGGTCTCGCTCTGCTCGATAGCGTTTTCATGGCTGATATCCACCACTTCCAGCAACAGATCGGCGTTAACGACCTCCTCAAGTGTGGCGCGGAAGGCCGCGATGAGCTTCGTAGGCAGCTTCTGAATGAAGCCTACGGTGTCGGTCAGCAGGGCCTCCTGATTGCCGGGCAATATGACGCGGCGTGTGGTGGGATCAAGAGTGGCGAAGAGCTTGTTCTCCGCGTGTACCTCGGCCTGCGTCAGGACGTTGAACAGCGTAGACTTGCCCGCGTTTGTGTAGCCGACCACAGCTACGACAGGCATGGTCTGCGCTGAGCGCTGCTGGCGATGCAGCAGGCGCTGAGCGCGCACCTCCTCAATCTCCTCGCGCAGAGCTGCCAGGCGATTGCGGATACGGCGGCGGTCTACCTCCAGCTTCGTTTCACCGGGACCGCGCACGCCGATAGCCCCGCCAACCCCAGCCCCGCCTCGCGAGCCACCGGCCTGCTGCGAGAACTCGATACCGCGCCCACTCAAGCGCGGCAGGCGATACTCTAACTGGGCCAGTTCAACCTGCAAGCGGCCCTCGCGGGTGCGCGCGTGCTGGGCGAAAATGTCGAGAATGAGGGCGGTGCGATCGATAACGCGCACATCCAGGACCTTCTCCAGGTTGCGTTGCTGCGAAGGCGAGAGTTCGTCGTCGAAGATCACCAGGTCGATATCCAGTTCTTTCGCCAGATCAACCAGTTCCTGTACGCGCCCTTTGCCCAGATAGGTCGACATGTCGGGATGGCGCAGTCGCTGCACCATCCTACCAAGAACCACAGCTCCAGCGGTACCTGCCAGGGACTCCAGCTCATTGAGCGAGTCCTCGGCGCTCCACAGGCTATCGTGATGGTGGCTGTCGACCGCGACCAGGTAGGCGCGCTCTCGCCCATCAGGGGCCTTATTTTCGCTAAGATGATCGTGTTTTGTCGTAGTTTTCTCCCTTATCGCCGGTACCGCCAACGGAATGCATACCCACCGTATACATACAGCTATTGTATGCGCCCGTCATAAAGAACGCAAGCCCTGGCGTTCCGTGAGACGCACTAATGTCCGGGAAGGTGAGGGACAATGAAGCTGTTCACGCGCGCGAAGAGGCTATCGCTGATCGTCTGATTGTAGGCCTGCTGCAACTGCACAAACTGCGTTGCGTTGATGCCGGGTACATTCTGAGCACTCGTCAGTACATTGTGGACAACGATAAGCAACACGACCCACAGCAGCCAGGCTTCAATGAAGCCCAGGAACGCGCCCAGCAGTTGATCGCCAAAGCCAACCCCTGGTATTTTGGAAACGAAGCCGCGTATCACAGTCGCCACGATATGGACGACGATGACCGTAGCAAAGAACAGGATAATATAGGCGAGGAACGGCGCGATATTCAAGTTGTTCGAGGCGAGCGCCATGGTGAATTGCGGTCCAAACACATAGGCCACCGCGAAGCCAAGCGGAATACTGAGCAGATTCAGGAGGCTGGTGACAGCCCCGTTACGAAAACCATTAAAGACAAGAAAAAGGATCGTGACCAGGAAGAGCAGGTCGATCCAGTTGAGCGACGGCATACGCGGTGTTCCTCCACAGGTTAAATTGAGACCGCTGGATGAGCCTATGATCTTATATGTGAGACGTAACAGCGAGCAGAGTTGTAACAACAGGCCGGACCTGGCGTAGACCCGTAGGGCGTGGCTGGCCTCATAGTGCTCTGTCAAACTTCATGGCACGGGTGAGACGGGCCTCTTCCGCGTAGGGCCGGGCGC
>JBDTHH010000230.1:0-7513 GCA_039937055.1 Ktedonobacteraceae bacterium
CTTTTTCGCGGCCTATCTCAGCGAGAACCGCGATATCCTGGCCGGCCGGGGACCGCGTTTCGGCTCGTTCCGCCTGCCGCCACTGCGCCAGCTCGGTCCCATCTTCACCATGCTGGGCATCTCGCTGTTGCTCTTCCTGGTCGTGCGCGAACTCGGCCTGGCCCTGCTGATCTACGGTCTCTTCATGTGCATGATCTACCTGGGCAGCAACAAATTCTCCTATGTGATTGTTGGCATGCTGGTCTTTGCCGCGCTGGCTTTCGTGGGGTACACGCTCTTTGGCTACGTGCGCGCGCGCTTCGCCGTTGTGCCGTTCGATGTTGTGAACTGGCAGCAATGGACCGCGACCCAGGTTGAATTCGCACAGAACACCGGACTACAGATAGTCCAGGGCCTGATTGCTCTCTCCAGCGGTGGTATCATTGGCGCTGGACTTGGGCTTGGTCACCCGACCTTCGTGCCGGTGGCGCAATCTGATATGGTCTTCACGGCATTCGGCGAAGAATTGGGTCTGGCTGGCCTGTTCGGCATTATCGGTATCTACCTGCTCATCGTCTATCGCGGCTACCGCATCGCCATCGAGGCCAGCAGCCCCTTCACGCAAATGCTGGCCGCCGGCCTGACCTCCATCTTCGCCATTCAAAGCATCATCATCATCGCCGGCAATATGAAGTTCTTCCCCCTGACCGGCATCCCGCTGCCTTTTCTGAGCTACGGCGGCAGCTCGGTCATCGCGAACTATATCATTATCGGTATCCTGCTGCGCATCTCCCATAATACCGCTATGGAACGCGAAGGTCTGACCTGATGCAGGGCTATTGAACCTTCGTAGATGCGCGATAAATCGCGCATCTACTGCTCTGTCAAACTTCATTGCACGGAATAGTGGGGCGCTTCCCCATTTCGCGTAGGGATCCGGCAAGCCGGATCCGTGAGGCAGGCCCTTGGGCCTGGCCGGCCTCTCCCGCCCTCGCAAGCAAGGGCGGGACACGGATGCGGCAAGCCGAATCCCTACGCGGGTTGGGGCCATCTCACCCGTGCCATGAACCTTGACAGAGCACTACGAAGGTCGGGCGATTTTTCAATAGCCCTGGACTTGATGACTTGTCACTTGTCGCAATTTGGCAAAGGTAGTACAATCAGCAAGAGAGACAGGGAACGCAGAACCATAGTACAATTGGCGTATCGTTGTGTATCGACTTGCCCCTTTAAGGCGCACAGAGTATACTTTTGCCACATGTTGCTGTATGCGATGCAAACGGTAGTTGCAAGTGGGACAATTTTATGGGTCAATACCAGCAGTGGTTGCTCTATCAAGAGATCAACCAGAGCCTACAGGCACAATTAGAAGCACTGGAAGCGGAGTTAGCCACGCTCCAGGAACGCGCACGCCTCCTGGAACATGCTATTCCCCAGGCGGACAATCAACTTATCCAGGCTCTTACACAGGGCCTCCTGGAAGAGCCTGGGAACAACCAGGAAGCGATCTCATCCCCAGATGCACAGCCCTTATCGCTACCCCCCACAATCCTGAGCGCCTCGTCCGGCGAGGGTTCCGCGGTCTGGCCCGCTCCCTCTATGAACGGCACAACGAACGGCGCAGCAACAGATGAAGCGGGTCAAACAATTTCGCCCGCGCTCTTTGCCTGGAGCAGCCTACCCAATTTTGTCTCGCAAGATATATCAGAATCTCTGTCACCGGAGGATGCTCCCCAGCAAATAGGGCCTCATCAGAGCATGGATCTTCTACCTGAAGATATGTCGTCGTTCTTCGCCGATGAACACGGGCAAATGTATCAACTCAGCGAGCCGGCCGATACACCTGTCATGCTGCCCCCCTGGTTACATAATATCAGCGTCTCTTCTGGCCAGAATCGCCGCGTGGGTCCCATCGACCAGGAGGCCATTCGCACAAACCGCCTGGTGCAGCGCTGGTTAGAACGTTGGGGGCGCATCCCCCCGCATCCACAGACACCGCCGGAGGATGCCTCTCATGAATGAAATACCCGGTTTGGAGTTCCCTGAAGCCTTGAAGCAGCTTTATACCAGGCTCAACCCCCAGGATGTAGAGCAGTTCTATGCCGGCTACCAGCTCTGGCATACCCGACAGCAGATGGCGGCCATCCAGGTCCAGGTCGCAGAGCTACAACAGCGCATCGCAGAAAATATCGCGCTGATGCAGCAGACACACCCATCACCCATCGCCCTCGCGACCCTGGTACGGCTCCAGGTAAGCGGCGTCAACGATGTATTCCTGCTCGAACGCATGCTGGAACGCGGCGAGACCTGGCTTGACAATACCATGCAGCAACTCGACTACTGCGAGCGCTTCGACTTCATCAATGGCGACTATACTCAGTGGTGCGAAAACGCCCTGGAAGGCGCCTACGATTGGATCGACTCGATGCGCGATGCCATCACTAACACACCATCATCACCAGAAGAGTCCGGCATCACCGCTGGTGCAGACGCTACCGAGGAACTATTCCTGCAAAAGCTGTCGCACGAGGTAGAGGCGGAAGAAGACCAGTCCTCCGACCTGGAGATCACGCTGAAAATTCCGCGCATTTCATTGCCATCCCGCCCCATGCCTGAGCTTTCCGACACATCTGAACCCTCGGACATGCCTGTGACCATACCCGAACCTGTTGATACGGTCGAGGCTAGTAATACACCCGTGAGCGCCGCTGCCGAACCCGTGGACGCCCCTGTGGTAGGCGAGGTCGAACCTGTTGACATTCTTGAACCCACAGGTATCGCTGAGATCAGCGAGCCTGAGTCCGTTGAGACAGCCGAGCCTATTGAGCCTGTTGAGGCTCCTGTGAGCGCCGCCAAACCTGTTGAGGAAACCAGGCCTGTTAAGGCACCAGAACCCGTACCGGTCGAAGTCACTGCCGATGCCATCGACTTCTCCATTCCAGAGTCGGTCCTTGAGGAAGATGTTGTCCTCGTCGCAACTCCGGCAGAGGCACCCCCGGTCGTTGAACAAGATGGTACGGTTGTGGAAGCTGAACCGCCGGCCACGCAGGCCGAAGTTGCCCCGCTCACCCAGGAAGAGCCTGCTCAACCGGCTGCACAGGTCGCCATCGAACCAGACGCAGAAGAGATCACGCTACCTGCTACCCAGCTAGCTGCCGCGCCTGTTGAGGAACCTGCCAGTGAACAGGAGACAACACCCGCAGAAGCTGACTTGCCGGACACACAAGCCGAAGTATCCGCGCCTGCTGAGGAATCTGCCACTGAGCAGGAGACAACACCCGCAGAAGCTGACCTGCTGGACACACAAGCCGAAGTCGCTGAACCTATTGAGGAGCCTGCTATTGAACAGGAGACAGTACCCGTAGAAGACGCCCTGCCAGACACACAAGCAGAAGTATCCGCGCCTGCTGAGGAGTCAGCTTCCATAGATACAGCAACTGAAGCGGATTCACTCGCAGATGGCGAACCCTCTTCTGATATTGACGAAGATACTCTGATGGTGCCCGCCATTCTCATGCCAACCGCCGAACCTGCACCGACTACGGATGCAGCAGAAGTGGCCATGCCATCTCTAGAGGCACCCCCGGTGGAGGTCCAGGAGGAAGCAATGGAACCGGATGCCCCGGCGACTGAGATACCCAACCTCTCTACAACGACTTCTGCAGAGCCTCAGGAAGAGACTGCCGCAGGAGAAAGCCTGCCAGAAGCAGATGCGACAACAACAGAAGCAGTCACCGCTCCCGGCGAGCCAGGGGCTGTCACATTCGTGCATGTCGCCGGCAACGCGCCAACCGCCAAACCTCCCTTGCAGGAATATATAGAACCGGAACAGACCGCCACAACAGAGGTGCTAGAACAGGCACCAGCAGGTAGGCCCGAACCTTCATACGCGCAAAGGGTGACAGCGATAGAAAACGCAGACACCGCCATCGAAACTCCGGCCTACACCTGGCAACCTCAGGAAGCGCCTCCCGTGGCAGCAGTTCCGAAAAAGCGCCGCAATTTCTTGCAGCGCTTACTGGCAGCACTATTTGGGCGTTAGCGGGAAAACAAGGAGCGCGTCTCAGTCATGGAAGGGCTGCATCACTTGCAGTGGATTGGGCATACCTGGCATGGGCACAATCGGGGGCGCGACCGGCAAAGGACCCGAGGGAGCGCGCATGCTCATAGCCATATGCTCAAGTTCTTCCACGCGCATTCTCAGCCGCTGTATCGCGCGCCGGTCGCGCCGGGCCGATACCACCGCCACCAGGTAGAGACAGAGCGCGCCCGCCAGAAACGCGGCCAGCAACAACACCCCCAGGGGCACATGGACCATCCAGTCCAGCAGTGTAAGCTGCACATCGCTCAAAACATACGAGGATCGCGGCAGCATCAAAGCACCGCTGTTCGATATACAGCTCAGGAGTACAGCGTAAAACACAGGAGCCTCCTCTAGACACATTAGCGATAGAACTGCTTGCTACTCTACTCTGCTTTTGGCTCGCGTGATTCTCTCTCAGTCCGCATGTAGCGTATATGGACGCCCTCAGTATATAGAAGGAAATCTATATTTGCAACTTAACGGGACTGAAGGGGGATGTTTGTATACCTGGACTTTTACAAATCGCGCGAATCCAGGTACACTACAATGACCCGAGAGATGCTGACCATCTCTCCCCCGGAGGTGCGATATGCTATTTGAAGACTTTGAGAAGGCCAACCCCGCGCATAGTCCGGTGCGGGCACAATACTTGCAGATCAAGGGCCAGCATCCCGATGCGATCCTCTTCTTTCGCATGGGCGACTTTTATGAGCTGTTCGACGACGACGCCGAGATCGTCGCGCGCGAACTGGAGATCGCCCTGACGCGCCGCGACTTCGGGCGTGGCCAGAAATCGCCGATGGCCGGCTTCCCCCACACAGCCGCCGAGAGCTATATCGCGCGCCTCGTGAGCAAGGGCTACCGCGTGGCCATCTGCGACCAGATAAGCGATCCCGCCCTCTCCAGGGGCCTTGTCGACCGCGAGGTGACGCGCATCGTCACCCCAGGGACCGTCGTCGATCCCGCCATGCTCACGGCCAAACGCAATAACTTCCTGGCGGCCGCTGTCGTGGGGCGCGACGCCCTGGGCATCGCCTATGTGGATATCACCACAGGCGAATTCGCCGCCACCCAGTTCGCGACCCCCGAACCGGAACTGGCGCTCCAGCAAGAGATCGCTCGTGTCGGCCCCGCCGAGGTGCTCGTCGAGGCGCACTATGGTCACCAGGGCAACCGCAAACGCCGCTGGCTGGCAACCGTGATGAGCGAGAAGCAGGTCACAAAGCTTGGTAGCAACGGCAATCCCAATGCCGAGGCCCCCGAACGCGACGAGGACGACGAGGATGACTTCGCGCCCCTGGCCAAACTGTTGAAAGGCGTCGCCGGGCACGTGACCCCCTACGATGCTCGCTACTTTTCAGAAGAAGATGCCCGTCACCGCCTGCTCACTCACTTCGAGGTGGCCTCCCTGGAGGGCTTCGGCTGCGACCGGCTCCCGCTGGCCGTTCGCGCCGCCGGCGCCGTGCTGGCCTACCTGCAAGAGGCTCAGAAGGGCGTTGTACGCCAGCTTACCTCGCTGGAGACCTACTCAACCGCCGCCTTTATGACGCTCGATCCGCACACGCGCCGCAACCTGGAACTCTTCGAGAGCGGGCGCGGCGGCTCGGTCAAAGGCTCGCTACTGTGGGTGCTCGATAAGACGCGCTCCCCCATGGGCGGTCGCCTGCTGCGCCGCTGGCTCGGCCAACCCCTGCTCGACATCGCCATACTCCAGCAGCGCCAGCAGCTCATCGGCGAGCTTCTGAGCGACACGCTGATCCAGGCCCGGCTGGCTGAAGCCCTGAAGAAGGCCGGCGACCTCGAACGCCTCATCAATCGCGTGCGCCAGCGCATCGCCATCCCGCGCGACCTGGTGTCACTGGCAAACGGCCTGCGCGCCGCCGCCGATATTCGCGCGCACCTGGCACAGGATGGCGACCCTGACACAACCTCCGGGCTAGCTCATATGCCCCTGCTCTCGCACCTGCTCCAGCGCCTGGCCGACAACGCGGATATCATCGACCTGATCGAGCACGCTATCGTCGAGGAGCCGCCTGTCAGCGCCTCCGAGGGTGGCGTCATCCGGGCGGGCTACAATGAGGAGCTTGACAAGATCAAGCTGGCCTCGGAGGATGGGCAGCAGTGGATGGCGCAACTGGAGCAGCGCGAGCGCCGCCGCACCGGCATCAACACCCTCAAGGTTGGCTATAACAAGAACACCGGCTACTTCATCGAGGTCTCCAACTCCCACAAACAGCGCGTGCCCGCCGACTACCTGCGCCGGCAGACGCTCACCGGAGGCGAACGCTTCGTGACGCCCGACCTCAAGGAGTACGAAGCGCTGATCCTCAACGCCAGGGAGCGCACCAGCAAGCTGGAGAGCGAACTCTTCGCCCAACTGCGCGCCGAGATCGCGCTGCACGCCTCCGAGCGCATCCTCGATACCGCGCACATCCTCGCCGAGATCGATGTCTATCTGAGCCTGGCCGAGGTCGCCGCGCGCCATAGCTACTGCTGCCCACAGCTCAACGACGGCGATACCCTGCACATCGTCGCCGGCCGCCACCCGGTCGTCGAGCAGGCGCAGGCGGAGACGCCCTTCATCCCCAACGACGCCGAACTCTCCAACCACGAGGCCCAGATCTTGATCATCACCGGCCCCAATATGGCGGGAAAATCCACCTACCTGCGCCAGGTCGCACTGATCACACTGCTGGCACAGATCGGCAGCTACGTACCAGCCGAGAGCGCCACCATCGGCATCGTGGACCGCATCTTCACGCGCATCGGCGCCCAGGATGACCTGGCCACCGGCCAGAGCACCTTCATGGTCGAGATGGTCGAGACCGCCAACATCCTGCATCACGCCACGCCACGCAGCCTGGTGATCCTCGACGAGATCGGGCGCGGCACCAGCACCTACGACGGCCTGGCCATCGCGCGCGCCATCGTCGAATACCTGCACAACAATAAACGCAGCGGCGCGCGCACCCTCTTCGCCACCCATTACCATGAACTCGTCGAGGTGGCCCGCCTGCTGCCGCGCATCCGCTGCCTGAATGTCGCCGTCACCGAAGAGGGCGGCGACATCGTGTTCCTGCGCAAAATCGTGCCAGGGGGCGCCGATAGAAGCTATGGCATCCACGTGGCCCAACTGGCCGGTATCCCCCGCCCGGTCATCCATCGCGCCCAGGAGATCCTTGAAGAGTTGGAGAAACAGGGCGACGCAAAAACACGCCGCAAAGCCATGCGCGACATGACGATGCCCGTAAGCTGGCAAATGACCCTCTTCGCCTCCGAGCCACACCCACTCATCGAAGAGATCAAAGCCCTGGCCATCGACGAGCTGACCCCCATCGAGGCCATCAGCAAGCTCTACGAGCTGCAACAAAAGGCGCGGCGGGATTCGTAAACATATGATAATTAGGAGAACAAGATCGTAGGGGCGCCGTTTACAAGCCCGCCTGGTAG
>JBDTHH010000231.1:0-33946 GCA_039937055.1 Ktedonobacteraceae bacterium
TCACGCCTGGGCCACGTTCTACACACGGGGTCATCTGCGGCAGATGCAACGCGTGCTTGGCCGTCTTTCTGATCCAATCTACACGTTTTTCCTGGCGAGACAGTTTTCAAACCAGAATTATAAGCCATCGGAGATCACCTCGTACTTCTGGGTTAATGGGCGACCGCCTGAAACAGAGGAGTATAAACGGGTAGTTGCAAACGATTTCATAGATTACAAGCTGGAGGTCTCTGGTCTGTGCGCCAAGCCATTGCATCTCTCGCTGGAGGACATACGCGAATTACCCCAAAAGGAACAGATTACGCTGCATAATTGTATTCAAGGGTGGTCGGGCATCGCTAAATGGACAGGGGTTCCATTGACTGAGATTCTCAGCTTATGTGAGCCTTCACCAAAGGCCAGATATGCCGTGTTCTGGTCGTACCAAACCGGAAAGCAAGGGTACAAGGAAGTTCCAGAGGAGAAACAAGATCGCTTTTTTTACGAGACATTGTCCATTGATATCGTAAAGCACCCACAAACGATCCTGGCCTATACGATGAATGACAAACCGCTGAGTATCGAACATGGCGCACCTCTGCGTTTGCGTTGTGAGACCCAGCTTGGGTTTAAAATGGTCAAGTATCTCTGCAGGATCGAGTTGGTCGAGGAGTACTCGCACATCTATGATGGACAGGGTGGCTTCCGCGAGGACATCCAGTATTTCGCGATGGAAGCAGGTATTTAGTCTCTCGTCTCTCTGACAAGGGAGCCACGCGCTAGATGCCAGTTCATTATTACCCCGCGTGGCGAAAGCCCGCCTCGGCCATCGTCAGCGGCTGGCCCTCCGCAAGCATCCCAGCATCCACGACCTCGCCGACGACCAGGGTGGAGTCGCCTGCCGCCACGGTATGGCGTACCTCGCAGGCAACCCAGGCGAGCGCGTCGCGCAGGATGGGGCAGCCGTTCGCGCCGAGCGTGTAGGCGATGCCCGCCAGCTTGTCGGGAACTTTCAAGGCGGACTTGCCCAGGTCCGCCGCCAGTTGGCGATCCCCTGCGCGCAGGGTGTTGACCGTAAATAGGCGGCTGCGCAGCATCATGGGCAGCGATTTGGAGGTGTTCTCGACCGAGACGACCAGCAGGGGCGGCTCAAACGAAACCTGGCTCAGCCAGTTCGCGGTAAATATGTTTACCTCGTCCTCGTTGGCGCAGGAAACGGCGTAGAGTCCGTAGGTGAAGGTGCGCAGCACCTGTTTTTTGATGTTTGGGTCCATTGTAGATGGAGCCTCCTTGAGAGTGGAGTTTCTACCTCTATTGTAACCTCGAAAGAAGGTAAAAGGAAAGGCCACTCTCAAGGTGTGCTATCAAGCAGCCTGGCGCTCATTCCATTTCTTGTAGCCATCCTGCCACATCCGGCGCTGAATAGGTGATGATGATATCCGCGCCGGCCCGGTGCAGACCTGTGAGTACCTCCATCGTGACGCGCCGTTCATCGATCCAGCCATTGAGCGCGGCAGCTTTGACCATCGAGTACTCGCCGCTGACGTTGTAGGCGGCAATGGGCAGGGAGCAGGAGTCGCGTACCTGGCGAATAACATCCATGTAGGCCAGGGCGGGCTTGACCATGATGATGTCGGCGCCCTCCGCGATATCCAGTTCCACTTCGCGCAGGGCCTCGCGCGCGTTAGCCGGGTCCATCTGGTACGCCCGGCGGTCGCCGAACTGCGGCGTTGAGCCGGCGGCCTCGCGGAATGGACCATAGAAGCCCGAAGCGAACTTGGCGGAATAGGCCATAATCGGCACCCGGTTGCTGCCCTGCTCATCCAGGGCCTGGCGGATCCTCCCCACGCGCCCATCCATCATATCCGAGGGCGCCACTATATCGGCGCCGGCCTCTACATGCGAGAGGGCCATGCGCGCCAGCAGCTCTAGCGACTCGTCGTTCTGCACGTAGCCGTCGCGAATGAGGCCGCAATGGCCGTGGCTGGTGTACTCGCACAGGCAGACATCGGTGATGACCAGCAGATCCGGCACCTCGGCCTTCAGGACACGGATGGCCTGCTGGATGATGCCCTGTGAGGCGTAGGCCTGCGTGCCGGCATCGTCCTTCTCTGTGGGAATGCCGAACAGCAGCACGGCGGGGATACCCAGGCGCGTGATACGCTCAGCCTCACGCGCAAGATGCTCCAGGGGCCATTGTACGATACCAGGCATGGAAGAGATGGCCTGTGGCTCACCGATGTCCTCGGCGATAAAGAGCGGATAGATAAGTTGATCGATGGATAGGCGGGTCTCGCGCACCAGGCCGCGCAATTTCGCGTTCTGGCGCGTACGCCGCAAGCGTGTGGTAGGAAAATTACTCATGGTGCTGCTCCTCTAAAGCTCACGCAATGCTGACGCGATACTCTTCACAGTCTCTGCAAGCATCTCATCCTCCAGCGCCAACGAGATGAAGCATGTCTCAAATTGAGATGGCGGCAGATAGCTGCTCTGAGCAAGCATCTTCCAGAAGAAGCGCGCGAAGCGCGCGGTATCGGCCGTTTTGGCTTCGTCATAGTTGGTTACCGGCTGTGGAGTGAAGTAGAGGCAGAACATCGAGCCGATCCTTACCAGGTGGACCGGCGCTCCGCTCACCTGGATGGCCTGCGTAATCCCCTCGCTTAGCAACTGGCCCTTGCGCTCAAGTTCTGCGTAGCGTCCGGGCTTGCGCAGCTCGGTCAATGTCGCGATGCCGGCGGCCATTGCCAGCGGATTGCCTGAAAGCGTACCAGCCTGGTACATGGTACCCACGGGGGCCACGTGCTCCATGATCTCGCGGTGCCCACCATAGGCTCCCACCGGGAGACCGCCACCGATAATTTTGCCCAGGCAGGTGATGTCGGGCATAATCTCCGTACGTTCCTGCATGCCGCCCAGTGCCAGGCGGAAGCCGGTCATGACCTCGTCGAAGATCAGCAGCGCCCCGAATTGTTGCGTGATGTGGCGCAGCTCCTCTAAGAAGCCGGGTACAGGCGGGACCAGGCCCATATTGGCGGCCACCGGCTCAACGATGACGGCGGCGATCTCCTGGGGATAGGTTCGGAAGAGTTGCTCCACGGCGGCGCTGTCGTTATAGGGGGCACTGAGCGTGTTGACGGTGGCTTCCGGCGGCACTCCGGGGCTGTCCGGCAGGCCTAGCGTGGCCACACCTGAGCCTGCCTGCACCAGCAGCATATCGGCATGACCGTGGTAGCAGCCGATGAACTTAATGATTTTGTGGCGTCCGGTATAGGCGCGTGCCAGGCGCAGAGCGCTCATGGTGGCCTCGGTGCCGGAGTTGACGAAGCGCACCATCTCAATCGAGGGCACGCTCTCAATTACCAGCTTCGCCAGCTCGCTTTCGGCCTGAGTGGGCGCGCCGAAGCTAAAGCCGCGCTGGCTGGCCTCTATGACGGCTTGCAGCACCGATGGGTAGCTATGGCCCAGAATCATGGGACCCCATGACTGCACATAATCGAGGTAGCGATTGCCGTCCACGTCGTAGAGATAGGGGCCGGCGGCATGATCGATAAAGACAGGCTCGCCACCAACGCCGTGAAAGGCGCGCACGGGGCTGTTGACGCCGCCAGGCAATAACTCTACGGCTTCCCGGTAGAGCATATGCGAACGCGACAAGGTGAGATTACCTTCTACGTGTGTTTGATTACTCATACATTGACCTCCGCTTGTGCCAGCATATCTAATGCGGCAAGCGCGGGCTTGAATTCAGCATTCAAGCGCTGCGCGGTTTCCAGGTGAGAACGGGCCTGCTTGAGAGCGCCCTGCCCAAGGTGATAGACACCGACATTGAAGTAGCGCACATGCTCCGGCAGACCCGCTTCGGTGACTGCGCCTTCTTTGATAACGCTGATGTTGGGACAATCCTCGAACTGTCTGGCCAGGTAGGCGGCCAGCTCGCGCGGCGGCATCGGCGAGCAGTAGACCACGGTTTCAAGCAGGGAGAGGCTATCGGGAGCCGCGATATAGCCGGCCTTCGTTGGCCTGCTCTCCAGCTCGACGCCCGGGCGCACATACACATGCCGGGCATCAAATTCCGGGTAGCGCGCTAATGGTGTGTTGGGATAGACACGCAGCCCACAGGAATAGCCCAGGCGCGTGCCACGTTCGGCGTAGCGCTTCATCCACTGCACCGTTGTCTGTATGCTCTCCAGCGTCTCGCCCGGTTCTCCAAAGAGAATACCCACGTACACCGTCATCGAGCCATCGTTGTGCGCAAGCAGCCTATCGAGCACATCGGTGATATGCTCCAGCTTAAAGTTTTTCTGGTGTATTTTCAGCATGCGTTCATCAAAGCTATCCACAGAAAAGCTCGGTAAGTAACAATGCGAGCGCAGGAGCGCATCAATCAGCCGGTCGGAACAGGGACGGATATTGAAGTAGCCGTGCCAGCGTTGTTGCTTAGCCAGTCCTGTCTGTGCCAGTGTATCACACAGCGTGATGAGGTGGTCTTCTTTGGGCAGGTTTACTTCGCTATCGGCGATATGAAACTTGTGCAAGTCATAGGCCTCGATGTAGTAAGCGAAGTCTGCTATCACGTGGTCCAGTGGCCGGTAATAGGTACGGTGCATATTGATGGGGTCAATGCAATACGCACACCGCAGGGGACAGCCGGACTTCGTGCGAATCGCGATAGGCAGCTCTAGCAGCTTCGCGAAGAGCCGGTATTCGGGCGCGATCTCTGGTGTGTAGGCTGGCTCTTCCGCGAGCTGTGGTTGGGGCGATGTCAGGTGGATCGTGTCATGCCGGTCGCGTTGCAGGCGGCTGGGAGCAACCGTAGGCGAGGAGACAGCAATCTCGCGGTAGACCGCGCCTGGGATAGTCGGCAGCAGTTCTGCGACGCGCTGACGATAGGGAGGTCCGGCCGCGACCAGGCCTTCGATGAGTGTGCAGAAGGCATCCTCGGCGGGACCGATCAGGCCGAAATCCAGCTTGAAGTCGCGCAGGCATTCCTCGGAGCACGAGGTGAAGCCGGCGCCGCCCATGACCAGGGGCACATCGGCGTTCCACTCGCGCGCGAGTTCCACCAGGCGGCGCACGGCAGGGACGTAGGTCACGACATCGAAAGGCGCGCCATCGGGAGGCGGGGTAGACGAGAGCACCATCACAGCGTTATCGATGTTGCGCATAGATAGCCCTACAAGGTCAGGTTGGAACTCGTCGAGCACCTGGCTGAAGCGCGCATACGGGTCAAGGTCTTCGATGAATGGATTGCTAATGAGCACATCCACGGGGACATCGTGTGCCTTGAGGTGGCCGCGCAAAATCTCCAGGCCATAGGGGCTGATAGCGCGCACCTGGTGCGGGTCAGCAAAGGTCAGTAAGACACGCAGGGTCATACTACTCCCTCCTCCGTCCATTCATGGGCGTTCCAGACGGTACCCCAGACATTGATGTAGGGCAACTGCCGCAGGCCACGTAAGCCGGGACGCGCGATATCTACATTGGGTAGATTGAACAGGTACATGGCGGGTACATCTTCCTGGATACGCTGCTGAACCTGGTTGTAGAGCGTGTGGCGACGTTCCTGGTCCATGGTATTCTGCGCCTCTTCAAGCCAGGCATCTACCTCCGGGTTGCGGTAGCCGCCGAAGTTCGCGCCCATGCCCTGGTTGTCTCCGGCGGGAATCCAGCGACTCTGGTAGCAGATGGACATATTCGGGTCGGGGTCGCCCCACATGCCGCGTGCGCGCATGGCGAGATCGAACTCCCCCTGCACCAGCACCCCACCATCGGCGGCATTGCCAAAGAAAAGCTCGGCACGATGATTCTGGATACGGAGTTCGACTCCGACCGCCGCGTACATCTGGACAAGCGCTTCCTCAACAGCCTGGCGCATGGCATCACCTTCTGTCGCGCAGATGACCAGCGAGAGGCGCTGTCCATCTTTCTGGCGCGTACCATCGCTGCTGCGTAGCCAGCCGGCCTCATCCAGCAAAGTCTCGGCCTCAGCGGGAGAGAAGCGCGAGGGAGTCACGGCGGGATTGGCCCAGGCGGTGCTATCCAGTTCACTGGCTGCTACATGGGTGCGGCCGAGCAGGTGCGTGTCTACAATCTGCTGCTTGTTTGTAGCGAGTTCTAAGGCGCGGCGCACCCGGACATCGGAGAGGGCGGGATGGCGCAGGTTGAAGACGACGCGCTCCGTCACACTGGTGGGGGTCACCATCTGCACAAGGTTGCTGTAGTGCTCTACCTGCGGGAGATCGTTCACGCCAAGCAGGAGCGCCAGGTCCAGGTCGCCCTGAGCAAGCGACGAGATGAGCGTTGGACGATCGGTGATGCAGAGAAAATCCAGTCGCTGGAAGTAGGGTGCGGGACCGCGGTAGCGTGGATTGGCGACGAAGGTCAGGCGCTCTTTCGGCTTCCACTCCTCCAATTGATAGGGGCCGGTGCCGAGCGGAGCGCGGTGAAAAGGGTCGCTGTTAAAGTTTGCCGAGAACTGGCGCATTTTATGTTCGGGGTAGACGCAGAGAAAGAGCACGCGGAACGGGGGAAAGGCCTTGCTGAAGCGGAGCACGGCCGTATGCTCATCGGGACAGTCTATGGCTTCAATCCACTCAAAGCCCTCGCGGCTGATGACTTGATGGCTGGGATCGGAGAGCACCTCCCAGGTAGCACGCACGTCGCGGGACGTGAACGGCTCTCCGTCGGCCCAGCAGGCATCGCGCCGCAGGTGATAGGTAATCGTGAGTCCATCAGAGGCGATATCGCCGTTTTCGAGCGAGGGAACGCGCTCGGCCAGTACCGGGTGAAATATGCCTTCCGCGTCAGGGCGCACCAGGGGTTCAAGCACCAGCGAACCAAGCCAGACCCCGGTCGCCATCCATGTAAGATAGGCGTTGATATTATCAGGCTCCTGCCAGAGTCCAATACGCAGGACCCCCGGCTGGGACGAAGCTTTTCCGCTAGAATGGGCGTTTACCTGAGTCATCGTTCGAATCTCCTTTGTACCCTGCGGACGTGATCAATCGCGTCCCCTACATAGAAACAAACTGTCGTAATTTACTGGCCTGGTTGCCTCACAGGCACCTCAAGCGCGGCTGGCGCATCGCTGAGAGGCGCTGCCTGCGCAGGCGTCTCAGCGGGAGCGTGTAGTGGACCAGCAAGCTTCTGCCAGAGCAGCAGGACCACGATAGCCGCGAGCGGGACCAGGCTGACCAGGAGAAACATGGTTGGATAGCCGCTCACGGCGATGATAAAGCCAAAACCAAAGGCGCTGCCAGCGCGCCCCAGATCGTACAGGGTATTGTAGACGCCGGCGGCCAGCCCGCGCTGTTCCGGGCCGGTAACATCAAAGATCCAGGCCAGGACAGTCGGCACAAGCACAGATACCGCGATGCCAAAGATGATGCCGCTGGCGGTAAGGGAGGCATAGCTGGCAGAGAGAGCCAGGATAGCGATACCAACGGTGGACATAACCAGGCCTGGCAGAATCACCGCCAGGCGCCCGTACCGATCGGAAAGCATACCGCTGACTGGCCGTAGGAGCACAATGGCGACGATTTGCCAGGTGAAAAAGAGGCCAGGATTGCCCACACCTCCACGCAGCATATAGAGTGGTAAGAAGGCAATCGTCACACCACGGCAGACTCCAACCACAAATTGGACCATCGCCGGTCGCGCCAGGCGCTGCACACCGTGCAGCCAGGCTCGCAGGTGGAACTGCTCGGAGCGTATACGGGCTGGCGGCAAGATAAAAGCCAGCAAGAGTGCCACGATGGCGCTGGCCGCTGAGAGATTGAAGAGCAGGGGAAAGCCAAAACGAAGGCCGAGCAGGATCCCAAGGGGAGGGGCCGCCGCCTGCGCCAGGTTGGGGAAGATACCGAAGAGGCCCATGATCGTGCCGCGCTGTTCGGCGGATGCTTGCTGGCCGACATAGGCGATGATCGCTGTGGCGAAGGCGCTCATCGTCAGGCCCTGCCAGATGCTCGCGAGAATGAAGAGGCCGATGGCATGTGTCAGTTCAAAGATGATGGGCGCGATCGCCAGCAGCAGCGCCGATATTTTGATGTAGCCCCGGCCACCCCAACGGTCTGATACAATGGCCGTCAGAAAGTAGGCGAGAAAATTGAGGGCATAGGTCGAGCCAACGATCACTCCGATTTGCGCGGGCTGGTAGCCAAGCTGAGAAAAATAGATAGGTAGAGCTGACAGCAGGAGAAAGAAGCTCACATAGCCGAATAATGCCGAGATCGAGCAATACCAGATGATCCTGGGCACGCTCCTGAAAGCGCCGAACGATCCCAGTAACATATGAAGCCGGTGTGGCTCATGCCGGGCATTGCCTTCATCTATTTTAGGTTTCATTGATGGTCCCTCCTTCTGCTCCTCAGGGATGCTGTCAGGCTGCGGGATAGCCACCATCAAGGTACATGGTCATACGAAACTCGCAGCAGTAGCGGCCGCCAGCATCCCGCAGCCACAGGTCTGTCGCTTCTGGCAGAAACTCCGAGATGCATGCCGGATGCTCGGTGGTAGCGATCTTCCGCATAAACCAATCGATCAGCAGTGAGTTGCGAAAATCCATGAAGACGGGCTTCGGTTCATCGCGAAAGCGCACAAAGACCTGTTCCGGTACCTGCTGCTCGGCCCGCCAGGCGCGCAACTGGCGCCAGATGTTGAGCGAATATCCGCTGACTTTCTTCCATGCCGGCTGTGGGTCCATCCACCAGGTCTCGCGATGAATCACCAGGCGCCCGCTGGTGACGCGTGGAAAATGAGTGCATCCGGGTGGATAGCTATAGATTTGTCCCTCAAAGCGGTTGCAGTGAGGGAGCGCAAAGATATTGAGGATACTCGTGCGATTGAAAGGCGACCACACAGGTGTGCGCGTCAGCACGATGGCATCAATGCCGGGTGCCAGCAGACTCAGCGTCTCTCCCTGGCACCTGACGCGCAGGTCACCGGCGCGCAGGATGCCAGGAACTGCATTGGCAGCGGAAGAAAGCGGGTCAAGCGCGCGTCCAGCAAATTCGATCTGCAGGAGCGGATGAGGCAAGAGCACCTTGGTCTTATCGGTATGCTCTAAGACAGGCTCGGCGACTGTGACCCCCGGCAGGATGCGCGCATACTGGCGGGCGCTCGCCATGACGGCCTCCTCTTTCTCATGATGGAAGGCGCTGGCAGACGTGCGCACCGTCAGATCCTGCATGGTATGCTCTTCTCCCAGCACGAGATAGTAGTCGCCGTTGTTGGCGGCCTCGATGCTGCGAGCGCCGATCATCAGGTCGGGATTGACGACGCAGGGCAGCAGGTCGATAGAGGCGGCGCGATCCTGCATCACCTGGGGGGAGATTTCAACACGCCGCCGGCTTGGGCCGCCCTGACACAGCCAGAGCGCCAGCTCCGCGCTAGCGGGTACGACACTCTCCTCCGCCCCTGCCAGCGCCGTCTCCAGCGCCTCATCGCCCTCGGCGGCAGCGAGCATGCGCGGCAGTGAAACATCGGTCTCATCGGAGAAGGCCGTCGCAAACCAGGCGGAGGCGGCGGCCTGGCGCAACCGCTGGCGGCGGCACTGGATGTCAAGCAGGGTATAGGTGACGGGCAGAATCTCCCTGGCGATATCCGTAAGCAGAGGCTCACCGAGGTCACAGCGCTGCCAATCGCGCCGGGCCTCTTCACAGAGCAGCGAGCGATCGCTGTAGAAGGTACCCTCTCCACGGGTGGCGTCGCGCTGGCACGCGGACTCAAAGAGACTGCTCATGTGGACTTTCTCGCGCTGTCGCTGCTCCAGGTCGCCATCCTGGTAACGCACCCGTGACGCCTCCAGCTCCGCCAGCAGGGGGAGCCAGTGTTGCTTCACTGGCTCAGGAAAGCTCTGGAGAGAGGCAACGAGCCAGTCCAGCGGCTGCTCCAGGCCAGAAGGGATCTCGATAGCTGAGCGTAGCAGGCCCCGTGTGATGAGGCTGTCAAGTGCAGCGCGGCGCGTTGTTGTCTCCTCCATGAGTTCCTCGCGGCGCAAGCGAGCGCCAGGCGCCAGGCATTGGGTAAGCAGGTGCTGTTCAACGTCGTTCAGCGCGATCGGCCCCTGCGTCTCAGGCGGAGTCGCGCTAAAATCAGTGAGCCAGGCCTGCTCCCCCGAGAGGGCCAGGCCATGCGCGGGCCATAGCGCGAGGTGTGCCTGTACCTGGGGGTCTGCCGCGATTACTTCGGCAATGGCGGTGACGGCCCAGTGGGTCCATAAAACACAACGGCGCGCGATCGCGAAGCGAGCAGGGGCAGAGAAGGCTATAAGCTCCTGGCCCTGACCAGCACGGCCCCACCAGGTTGGCCCGAAGAAACTATTGGTATCGCACTTGGTCGTGACTCGCTGAAGATAGAGAAGCAGGTGCCGCAGTAATTTGCGCTCCTTAGAACGGATAGGCGAGCCTGGCGCCGGGACATGCAGGCCGGCAAAAGCGCTGGGGCTGCTTAAAAAGAGGGCCTCCTGGAAATCAGGTCTAATACTGGCCTCGTGTAAGCGCGATAGGAGAGAGGCAAATTCGGCAGCGTATGTTTCCTGGAGAGCCTGTTCTTCCAGAGGCGTGTCGAGCATGGCCGCCGTTTTGGAACAGTTGAGCCGTTCGACGAGTTCAAATGGGAACCCCGTTGTGCGCACAAGTGTGTAGGGACTCAGGGACCAGCCATCGCGGAGCGATTCACGTTGTTGTGTCATGGCATCCTCTTCTTTCTCTGGGGCGCATCCAGGAAACAGCCTTCCTCAGTTTACAGGTAAAGATGGCTCGGGTTGTGATACTTCTGGATCAACGGGAGGGTCATCACGCAGGTAACGTGTGCGCAGTTCCCGGCGCATGATCTTTCCAACAGGATTGCGGGGCAAGTGCTCGATAACATGCACCTCCGTGGGCATATCTTGCCCTGCCCCTTGTTGCCGGCAGAAGGTCAACAACTCCTCGACCTGAAACGCTGCATTCGCGTGTGGCTCCACAACAGCCACAATGTGCTTCTGCCCACCGGGGAATGTGCGTACAAAGGCGGCACTATCGGCGATAGCCTGATGGCGACAGAGGATGGTCTCGACATCGATAGACTGATAGGTAGGGATGCCGGCAGGGGTTTCGTTTCTGGGCAGGAGGAACAGATATGCCTGCTCATCCAGGACGCCCATGTCGTGCGTATAGAGCCAGCCATCGCGTAGAGCGTGGGCTGTGGCAGCTTCATCGCCCCAATAGCCGGGCATGAGTGCCTGGGTCTGGACCACGATCTCGCCTGGAGTGCCTGCTGGAACATCCTGGCCCTCGGCATCAACGATGCGAATGGTGACCCCCGGTAGCGCATGTCCACAGGAACGCAGGCGGCTCTCTTCAAGGACACCGTCGTGGTAGTATTCATCCGGAATCAGCGAGGCAATGCCGCCAGCCTCAGTGGCCCCGTAACCGTGAATGAGGATGGGACCGAAGCGCTCAATGAACATATGGAAGTGGTGCGGATTCAGAGGATAGCCACCTTGAATCATGTAGCGCAGAGAACTGAGGTCGTAGGCATCGATGTTGGGTACATGGACCAGATGCGGCAGGAAGCGAGCGCCGTCAGCCTGCTCCTCCTCAACGGCGCGGAGAATATGCTCGGGATTACCCAGGCTGTCATTGAGCAATATCTGTTTGCCGCCAGTGAGCATGGATTGGACCATCATACCGATGCCGCTACTGACGAGCACGCTTCCGGGCTGTACATAGGTCCCTACGGGGAAGCAGAACTCGGAAAACTCCGCCATTACCGTTTCTACCTGTGTCCGGTGTGTGACCATCACCGCTTTGGGTATGGAGGTCGTACCCGTGGTGTGCAGCAGGGCGAAGAGTGCGCTTTCATCGGGTGCAATTGGAAGCTCATAGGGGCTGTGATGGTCGATAAGCCACTCGTATTCGCCGCCACCCATCGCCAAAGAGGCGCTCCGCTCACGCGACTCGTCGTCCCACCAGAGCACAGGGATAGGGAGCAGCTCGGCAGTGACCGCGGCAATTTTTTTTACGTCGTGCGCGCTGGCCAGGATCAAGGCGGGATCGGTGTTTTGTAGCATATAACGGATGTCATCAACGGCATATTGAGCCTTAATAGGAATAATCACCAGGCCTGAAATAGCCGCAGCAATGTAGAGTTCTATGACACGATGGCAGTTTTGGGCAATAATCGCGATACGGTCGCCGGGGGCATAGCCTTTTGCTTGCAGGCCGGAGGCGAGGCAACAGGCACGTTCGATCAGTTTCTGGTAGGTCAGGCGTTGGCTCCCACAGACGACGGCTTCGCGTTCCGCGTACCTCTCCGTGGCGTGACGTACAATATCAACAAGCAACATACTTCAACTCTCTTCTCTGCTGGCGCAGAAGGGGGGCTGGCACAACAAGTGAGTGTTTCTTTGTCTGCATTGTGAGCTACAACTATATAGTACCACGTGTGACTCATCAAATCCGTTTCTCTATAATCTGCCTTATGAAAATTATAGCGATTGAAGAGGATCTCCAGTCGTAGTTACATCATGAAGCCATGAACGAGAATCAGGCCCTAGATCTCTTTCTTGCATCCTTCTGCCCTTGTGATACGTGTGCATATATAAGTGAGCAATATTTGTATATCTGCCTTATGACGCAAGCTATTGTGCCAGGGGGGGGATAGCATCTCTTTGCCAGGAGATAACACCTGTCTCGCAACCATTATTCGCTACCCGACCTACGACATTTCATGCAAGTAATAAGGGAGCCCCTCTTCCAATGATAGTGTAAATTTTTGTAGTTCATCCCCAGGAACAGTCACGAGCGCAGGAGGTTTAAGCTGTGGAATTGATCGTCGTAGGTCTTAATTACAAGACCGCCCCGGTAGAGTTACGAGAAAAACTCAGCTTCAGTAAACACTCACTTCCAGACGTTTTGCACCAGATGAGCCAGCTTTTCCCTGAAGGAGTGATCCTCTCGACCTGCAACCGCACAGAGATCTACACGCTCGTCGAGGACCGTCAGATGGGCTACACCCTGCTGGCGGATTTTTTATCTTCTACGCATAACGTACCCATACGCGATTTTTTGCCGCATCTCTATTCCTCTATGGGAGATAAGGCGGCCAGGCACCTTTTCAACGTTACCTCTGGTATCGATTCCATGATCCTGGGCGAGCCACAGATTCTAGGGCAGGTGCGCAACGCTTTTATGCAGGCCCAGGAGGCAGAAACCGTAGGCAAGTATCTCTCGCTGCTCTTCCGCTGTGCTCTCCATGCAGGCAAGCGTGTGCGAAGTGAAACAGGCATTGCCCAGGGGGCGGCCAGCGTAAGCCATGCCACCATCGAGATAGCCAGGCAGACGCTGGAATCGCTGTCTGGGAGCCATGTGGCGCTTATTGGCGCGGGCGAGATGGGCAAGCATTTAGCCCTGTGTCTCAAAGATGCGGGCTGTACGCAGTTTACCATCGTCAGTCATAGCTTCAATCATGCCCAGGAGCTTGCTGATACCTATGAGGCGCGCGCCCTTGAATTTGAGGCCTTAGACCAGGCTCTGTTGGAGGCTGATTTAGCGCTGACCTCGCTTGAGTCGCCTACGATTATCATCGACCGGCCGCACGCTGAAGAGATTGCGCGCCAGCGGCAAGGGAAAGAACTCTATCTGGTAGATATAGCCGTCCCGCGCAACATCGCGCCAGAAGTAGCACTTGTGCCTGGGATTACCCTCTTTGATATCGATGACCTGCAATCAGTCGTGGATACGAACCTGGAACAACGGCAGCAGGAGATGGAACACATTGAGCAGATCCTGGCTGAAGAGTTAGATGACTTTAACGAGCAATGGCGTTCCACGATGGTCGCGCCGGTAATCACGGCGCTGCGCCAGAAAGCCGAGGACATTCGCCAGGGAGAGCTGGCGAAGATGCTTCCCAAACTCCAGCATCTTTCGGATAAGGAGTTGAATACAGTGCAAACCCTGACTACGCGCATCGTGAATAAGCTGCTCCATGAGCCGGTGGTAGACTTGCGCAGTAAGGGTGATCCTGAGCATGCCGCGCTCATCAGCGAGTTGTTCCTGCTGACGGTGGGAGAACCGGATGGGGAGCAGCCGGTAGCAGAATATAAGGGGAGTGGGCTGGCGACCAGTTGATAACTTTTCCTGTCGATCCGAGCATGCATGTTATGCCTTCCTCTGTGTCGATTGCATACATCACACCAGGGCCCTTCCCGCTCGAAGGGCCCTGGTGCTGCATTCAGGTGCCCGTATACCGATACAGGTGTCCATCATCGTATGCCAGAATCATGGGTGATCCTGCCTGTGTCGTGAGCACCTGGATTGCCATCCGATAGACATCGGGAAAAGGATGATGGGAGAGACCCACCGCGTACGCCGCATGCAGCTATTCATGGACTCTATCTACTATAACAACTCGCAACCCTAAAACCGGACAGAAAAGAGAGCGGGTTACGCTATTTAGCAGGTAGACCTTGACGCACCAGCTATAGTAGACACAAACAGCAAGCATGAGGTGAGCGTGTATGTTTGTGCGTACCGTGACCGTTATCATTCCCACAGGTCGGGAAGATGAGATGTATGCCTTCTGGGAGTGGGCCTCGACGTTCGTGCGCAGGCAGCCAGGGTATATCCGGGGCCAATTGTGGCGCGATACGGCCGACCCGCAGCAGTTTACAGAACTGCATATCTGGCAGCGTGCGGAGGACAGCGCTACCTACCGGGCCACAGAGCAGTTCCGCGTCGTGATAGAGCGGCTGGTGGCTTTATCAGAGATGCCGCCTCGCGCCGCCGGGTACTACGTCGAGCGCGAATGATCGCTAGAGTTAAGGCGTTGCGTTGCGCGGATAGCGAGAGTCGTATTCCGGCATAGCCAGCACATCCTGCAACTGGATCGTTTTGCCGCGCCTGGGACTCACCGAGATCATCGCGATGCGTGTTTCCAGCAGCTCCTCCAGGCGCTTTAGATAACTTTTGGCGGCGCTGGGTAGCTCATCGTAGGTGCTGGCACCCGTTGTGCAGGCCTGCCAGCCTTCGACCTCCTCATAGACAGGCTCACAGGCGGCCAGGTCGCTATGGTTCGCGGGGAGATTATGGATGGTTTTGCCGTGAAGCAGGTAGGATGTGCAGATCTTGATGGTCGGGAATTCATCGAGAACATCGAGTTTGGTAATCACAATAGCATCCAGACCATTGAGCTGGGCCACAAAGCGTCCGGCAACGGCATCGAACCAACCACAACGGCGGGAGCGCCCGGTGGTCGTGCCGTACTCATGGCCGCGCTCGCGCATCTTGTCTCCGTCGGCGTCAAAGAGTTCGGTCGGCATGGGTCCACTCCCGACGCGGGTGATATAGGCTTTGTAGATGCCCAGCACGCGCTCGATGGAGCGGGTCGGGAGGCCGGCGCCACTGGAGGCGTTGGAGGCGAGCGTCGAGGATGAGGTGACGAAGGGGTAGGTGCCGAAATCGATGTCGAGCAGCGCGCCCTGGGCTCCTTCCAACAGGATGGTTTTGCGTTCAAAGAGGGCCTCAAGCAGCATCGACTGGGTATCAGCGATATAGGGACGGAGCTGCTGCCCGTAGTTAAAGTATTCGCCGTGGATCTCTTCAAGCGAGAGTGGAGGCTGGCCGTAGATCTGGGTAATCATGCGGTTCTTTTGTTGGAGAATAGAGGAGAGCTTGCTGCGGAAGGTGTCTACGTCGAGGAGGTCGGCCATGCGAATACCGATGCGTGCGTGCTTATCCACGTAGGCCGGTGAGATACCGCGCTGGGTGCTGCCGATGTTGTTGACTCCACGCGCCTCCTCTTCCAGGCGGTCCAGCAAAAAGTGGTAGGGCATCACGACATGTGCTCGCTCGCTGATATAGAGCCGCGAGACATCGATGCCCTTGCGCTGGAGCATATCCATCTCGTCGAGCAGACCCTTGGGGTCGACAACGACGCCGTTCCCAATGATGCAGGTGATTTGAGGGTAAAGAATGCCGGAAGGGACAAGGTGAAACGAAAACTCGCCCTTCTCATGCACGACCCGGTGTCCGGCGTTGTTCCCGCCCTGGTAACGTACCACATAGTCCGCGCGCGCGGCCAGCTCATCGACGATTTTCCCCTTGCCCTCGTCTCCCCATTGTGCTCCAATGACTGCGACTACCGCCATAGTAACCTTTTCCTTCTCTCTCTAGACTCTAGACTCCTGTAATAACCAGATAAATAGTAGCACTTAGAATGCTTGATGTCCAATCAGGTTCTCAGTACCTTCTTAGTATAGTGGTCTGACCATACTCATGTGACATGTGAGCCGCCCCCATCCGCGTAGGGATTCGGCTTGCCGCATCCGTGTGAGGCACCCTTGGGGTGCCTGTGGGGTCTTCTGCCAGGCCCTTGGGCCTGCCACAGGGATTCGGCTTGCCGAATCCCTACGCGGGAGGAGGTCATCTCACTCGTCACATGAAAGCAGTCAGTCCAATGGTTGCGTGACATCCTTAAATACAGGATACACGGGAAGCTGTTGTGTATACCTGGGCCAGCGTTTTCGCAATGTGCTCACCATAGCGTGGAACAGCGACCCAAGTGCTTCCAGGTAAGAGCACTCCGCGGTTGTTTGCACAAAACGCTCAAAGCGTGTGATGATACGCTGGCGCATCCTGTAAGGCCTCCAATAGCGATCTCCGGTCGGGAATTGGGCAATGGCGTTGAACTGACAGAGCATCAGCACCCAATAAGCACACGCATGCACAAGTTCCTGTGTGAAGCGGCGGTCATCTGACGCCTCCGGGCATCCTTTGACCAACTCTGTTCGGTACGCTTGCTCTATGCGAAGAACCACTTGATACGGCAATTGCTGAGCATCCCAGCAGGTAGGAAAGCAGATACGTGCGTACACGGCGTCGAAAAGCGCATGTCGGTAGTCTCCATTCTCAAAATCGATGAGCCTGGGAACGTTTCCTGTGAATAAACAGTTCCCACCAGGGCAGGGGTCACCATGGGTATACGCCAGGAATGGACCTGGCGAACTCAGGGACTGCATGACAATCTCAAGCTCTGTTGCGGCTTGTGGTGATACGGTGAGCGAGAGCGCATCTGTTGCCTGGCGCAGAACGAAGGGCATCCACTGGAAACTATCAAAGCCTGTCTGTTTGATGTCTGCCGGCAGTGTTTGGACCAGTTTCTCATAGGTAACAGGTGTACGTTGCCAGTGAGGGACCCACCCCCATGAAGGATGACGAGGAGCAAGGGCATCACGGATCTGCTGAAAAATCGCCTCTTTACCAATCGTCCGGGCATGCAATGTTCCCAGAACACTTCCCCACAGCAGGAGCATCTGCTCTGCTTTTTGTGGATCTTTTCCTTTGAGAAAGGCGCCTCCATCGCTCTCAGGTTTAAGATCTTCCATAACGATGGTGTTTGTTGCGCGATCCGCCACGTAAAGGCGTGGGCTGATAGGCGTCCCAGGCACTTCCTGGGTGAGAAATTGGAGGCCAGCCCAATCATTGAAAAACCGGTAGTGGACGGATGGATAGCGTGTCGTTTGTGCAATGTTCATCTTAACTGTAGGCAGCCGTTTGACAACGAGACTGTGCCCGATCTCTATCGGCCCCTCTTGTACAACGAAACGGTAGATATTGGGGCGGCTCGGCATGGAGCGAGGATGTGTGAGTGAGATGGGAGTATGGTACGTTTTTGCAAGAAGCTCCTCCACCTTTTTGTGGAACTGTGCTGTCTCTCGCTGGTGGAATATCATGGATGCGTGCTCCTCTCCAGTGCCGTCATTGATAAAGCGACCAGCCCAAGTTGTGTCAGTGTTGCTGAATATAGTTGAGCAGCAACTGGTCGGTAATCTGTTCGATGGGGGCCTGATCATCGGTAAAGACGATGCCGCCATCTGCATGGCCCTGGCTGACGGTCGGCACGACTTCGTTGGCGACCTGGCCCATAATCGTATCGGGCGCGAACTGGGCCAGGTTGGCTCGAAAAGTGTTGATGGAGGTGGGCTGCATCGTGGCCATCACTTCGGTGTTGAACGTGCCCGGTACATTGAAGATGTACACGCTGGGGAAGACCTGGCTCATAGTATTGATGAAGGCATGGACTAACCTGTAATCGGTGGTCGTGTGCGCTGTATTCAGCGCGACCACGCCGGTCGAAGACAGGTGCGCGCGGATACTCGTAAAGAACTCGCGCGTGGTGAGCTGGAAGGGGATATACGGCTGCTGGAAGGCATCGATGGCCACCACATCGTAGCGCTCGTGGGTCGTCTCTATAAAGGTGCGTCCATCCTGGATATTGACGTGCAGATTGGGTTCGGTCATGCCAAAGTACTTCTGGCCAACGCTGACGATGGCGGGGTCGATCTCCACGCCATCGATGGGAACCGGGCCGTAGACCTTTGTGAACTGGTGCGCAATGGTGCCCGCCGCCAGGCCAATGATGCCCACGCGGTGCAGGTGTTGCGGCGTGAAGTTGGCATTGAAATATGGCGCGGCCAGAAAATAATCCCAGTACCAGCCGGTCAGCACAGTGTCAGGATTGGGGTAGTAGATAGAGTGAATCGCCTGCCCCTCGTTGAGGATCAGCTCGCGCGTGCCGTCGGGCTGTTGGGTGACCTGGATGTAGTTGTAGAGCGACTCTTGCTCATAGATCAGGTTGGGGATGGCCTTGAGCGGCCCCAGCGGCAGCACCAGGGCCACCAGTACCAGGGCGAAGGCGGGACGCCAGCGTGGGCGCAGGCCCCAGAGCGAGGCAGCAAAGAGTACCGCGCCGAAGATCAGCAGCGTGCGGCGTACCCCGAAGGTCGGGATAAGCCAGAGCACTGGCAGGAAGGCCCCCAGGATGCTACCAAAGGTGGCAATGGCGTAGAGGGAGCCGCTGGATCTGCCGCTGGAGTCGACCTCCCTGGTGGCCAGGCGAATGGCGAAGGGAGAGACCACGCCGAGCAGCGTCACCGGGATGGCGAAGAGCAGGATGGTGCCGAACAGCGAACTGACGAAGATGCTGACGGATACCTGCGCCATCCCGGTAATCGACCAGGCCAGGATGCCCTGCGCGACGAACGGGATGATAGCTGTCGCCAGGGCCGCCAGCGCGGTCAGCGCGCAGAGCAACTGCGCGGATGGATGGCGGTCCGCCAGGCGACCTCCCACGAAGTAGCCGATGGTCAGGTAGAGCAGGATCAGGCCGATGAGGTTGGCCCAGATCAGCAGCGATGTGCCGAAGTACGCTCCCAGGAGACGTGACGCGCACATTTCGATGGCCAGGCTGGTCATGCCGCTGAAGAAGACCAGCACGATGAGAAAGTATTTCACGTGTGCCCCCGTGTGCCGCTAGTGTGTGCCCTGGACGAACTGGAAGGTGCCAAGCATCGTGACGAAGAACTGATTATTCATGTCGTTAAACGCCGTCTCCGGTGCCTGGAGTTCGATGATATACGCCTTGCCCTGGTAGACGGTGGCGTACACCTGGACGCGATCAATTTGTGTGCCTGGCTGGTAGTGAGCGATAGCGGAGGTCCAGGTGGTCCCACCAATAGTGGTGGTCGTGTTGGGACTTATGTCTGTTGGATGTGGGTTGAGCGTCTGGATATCAGCGTTGACCAGTTGATCGGCGGTCTGGGTCGCGGGTCCTGGCGTCTTAAAGTTGGCGAGGGTCTCCGGGTCTGTCGGATGGGTGAAATGCACCAGTGTCCCATCGGCGTTGGTACCTCGCACCCAGGCGGCGGGAAACTGCATAGAGAAGCCGTTATTCGTGCAAGTCTGATCGCACCAGGCGAACCCAGGGTTCGGCGCTGGCGTGGGCGCCACCGTGGGCGATGGGATCGGTGTGGGCGATGGGGTTGGCTGAACTGTCGGGCTGGGGGTTGGTGCAAGCGTTGCCGTTGGGGCCACCGTAGGGGTAGGGGGCGTGGTTGCCGTCTGGTTCTGTTCACGTGCAAAGTAGAGCGTGCCAATGGCGACGGCGATCACCAGCGCGATCGCCAGGCACACGGAAGCGATGATCAGTGGCATGTTGTTGTGCCGCTGCGGCGCCGGTGTAGGCCCAATAGGGGGCGCGCCGTAGACCTGGCCTGGCAGGTACGCCTGCCCAGGAGGGTAGCCGGGGCCGGAGTAGTTGCCCGACTGGAACGGCTGCACCTGTGTCCCATACTGGCCGCTCCCCGGATAGCCTCCCTGCACCGGCGTGCCAGCCGGGAAGCCTGGCTGCGAGTAGCCCGCGCCTGGTGTGCCGGGCAGGGCTGACATCGCTTCGGTTGCATCCTGGTAGAAACTAGTTTGGCTGTTGCCCAAACCGGTCTGCTGGTGCGGTGTGGGTGGTGCCGGGCGTGGCGTTTGCTGGCCGAATGTGTTTCTGGTCGGAGGCGCCTGGACAGTTGGATAGCCCTCCACTGGTGGTGATCCCGCATTGTAAGCGCCGGTTGGTGGTTTAAATGAACTGAGTAGCCCGCTGCGCGGCATGGGTGTTTGCACAGTCGCGGACGATTGTGCCGGGGGCGTCGGGGTCGTCGGCGTCCCGCATTGCCCACAGAACGATTCATCCGGGCTCACCTGATTTCCACACTTTGGGCATATCATGGCTTCATTCCTCGCTGTTGATAGGGTGCGTTGTTCTCTTGCATCTTTTCTGGTGACACTCTGGTATCGACGCCCATTATAGCGCATTGACGCCGGAATGACTAGCCTTTCACCCCTATCGACAGAGCTATGCAAACGCCATGTTTCGGTCATCTTCCGTCAGGCTCCGCACCGCTTCAGGATAGCACTGGCGATATTTCCCTTTGAAGGCCGCCAATTGAGTGCAGCATAACTTTGGCCGATTTAGCAGCCTGTAACGACAAATGCTGCCCAGTGTATAGGATCTGCATACAGACACGCATCAGGCTCTTTGCTTGCCGCGAGCGTTGCATTCACGTGCAAATTGCTGAGCCACCTTTTATGCGTCTTGCTTAGTCCTTCCAATGTTTGCGCTGCAAGATCAGGCTGATAGGTTTGCAATAGACGATTGGTTGCCTCTTCACGCAGCCAGTGTTGAGCCATAGCCAGGGCCTGAGCTGGAGACATTTGTGTATGTGAATTGAGGTATAGTTCGGTAAAACGGCTCATCAACAAGTATGTGGCACAGTCATCGACTTTCCACAAAGAGGCTATTACTCCAGTAGCTCCGGCCTGGAGGAAGCCAGTGGCCAGACCCATGACTTCGTCTGGAGCGCGCCGAATGTCAAAGACAGATGTTTCGCAGGCCGAAAGCACAAGCAGGCGTAAACCAGTGAGATTAACAAAACCAGCCAATGCTTCGTATAGGGAGAGCGTGCGTTGTGCTTCTGGAATATTTTCTTCACCTGCCAGAATAAGCCGTGAGTGTTGTGGATTTTGCGTTTCATAGACGCCATGCAATGCTAGATGAGCATAGCGAGCACGCTGTAATTCCTCGATGACGCGTTGTTTCGTCATCTCTCGGGGCAGGAGATAGTGGAGGGTTGTGGATGGGTAGTTGAACATAGTGGCAATGTGATAACAAGCTTCGGCTTCAGAGGCAGCATAACGCAACCGGGGCCACTCTCTGGGACTGTTAGAAAGCGGTTGTGGATCACCTGCAATCAGTATATGATCACGTTGCAGTTGTAATCGCTCGTGGAGAATTTCCAAAGAGCGAGCACTGGGTACAAGGGTGACTTCATCAAACATCTCACCGAGTGGTTGTTTCCTCTTATTGGGAAGGGTTACGTATATGGAAGGCAATGGAAAGAGCCCCAGTCGTCCATAGGTAATCAGGCGTACTTTATGGATTTCGCTCTTTAAAAGTGCTTTTACCACATCGTTAAAGGCTAAACTGCCCAGAACGTGAATAGCACGTTCTATATTAATAAGAGGAGAGCCAGCGTCTTTATCAGAAACAGAAGAGGTGTGGTCATCAACGATAAACAGATCAGTGATTGCTTGTCTTGTGAAGTATGGTAATAGGATCGGCTGAACCCGAGGATCTCCCACTTCATTCCGCGTCACGATTAGAGCCATACCGTGCTTTTCTCCATCGAGCAGTCCCGTTGTCAGATAAACGAGCGCTTCGTCAGAGGCAGCAAGGACGCTCCCTATCTTCTTTAATGTTAGATGTGGGGCTAGAAAATCTGGATTATCATATTGGCGAATAGCGTCAACTGCCTTGAAAAGACTTTCATATGCCTCTTCAAGATTATCTGTTCCTTCAAGAGGTGTCGCGCTGGCTTGTTGCAAAGATGAGATAGCCTTATGTTGTAGTTGGCGCCAGTCCGCAAGCTTCATAAGAAGATCGGTTGCGCGTTGTCTCGCTGCAGCGCTGTTGATGCTTTCAGGTATGATAGTATCAAGGGCAAGTGTGCCGCGCAGGATCTGCGCTCGTCCTTCTTCCAGTACCATCACCGCCTCTTCTGGTTGTTGCAGGTGGAGCAGCACCTGGGCATCGCGCAGATAGATATCCGCGAACGAAAAATCTGCAATAAGTTCAATCTGATTTCTGTTGTCAATAGAATTGATCACAAGGGTACGCTGTGCTGCCCGAACTTCTACAAAGGCCTCGTGTGCTTCTTGCCAGAGTTGTAGCGTCGTGAAGAGTTGCGCGCGGCCAAACTGTAGATTACGGTAACGTGAAGGATCTAACTCCCGTTTGAAGACAGTCCCTGCTGCATTCAGATCGGCAAGAAGTTGCTCTGCGTATTGAGTCTGTCCGTTTTGGACCAGGCTCTGATAGTAAGCTGCCCGGTGAGAGAGCGTTGTCGCCCACTGTCCTGGCATGCTCTGTCGCGTAAAGACAGTAAGAGCAGCTTCGTAATCTGCATTTGCCCTGTGTTTCTCTGTACTTGAGCCGAATATGTTATGTGCATGTGTCGTTGCACGTTCTCTGCATATGTAGGCCCACTCCTGTGGATTATTTTCGGGCGTGAGTACCGAGAGAGCCTCATCGAAGTCTGCAAGAGCCAATTGTGTAAAATGGTTATAGTCATTGATATAGCGCAAATACTGATTATTGGTAAGTAGCAGTCCTGGATTTACCATTCCTCGTTTTAGCATCTCACCAAAACTTACCATATTGTGTTCTAGAGTAAAGTAACTGGGCATGCTAAGCCCTCGATAGCCCGTCCCTCGTGTAGTGAGGTTCACTGCCCAGAGAATGGGTTCGTGCTCACGCGTAAATATATGTAAGGCATTGTTACAATCGGCAATGGCCTGCTCATAGTTAGATCTTTTGTCGTCTGCGATGCGCAATAAGTAAAAGTTGCTACGAGCCATAGAAGCCCTTCCCCAATCAATGGGGTTGCGTTCCTTGCTGAGAACACTAAGCGCGTCAGTAAAGTCCTGGAGTGCCTTTTCCTGATTCTGCTGGTGGTCTCCTTCCGAACGTTCCATGTAAGCCATTCCACGATTCAGATGTGTACGCGCCCAACTGACAGGAACTTTTTCAGGAGTGAGTTCGAGGAGGGCATTATCCAGGCAGACAATAGCTCGCTCTATATTCTGGCTACGGTCGTCTCTAAAGAGGTATATGGAGGCACTACCAATATTCATTTGGAGTTTTGCCCACTCTTCAGGCTGTTTTTCGCGAGTCATGACCGTCTCAGCCAACTCAAAATCGGCAAGGGCGCGCATAATATTTTGTTCCTTTTCACCCTTTTTGCGTTCTACAAAAGCAAGCCCCCGTACCACTAGCGCATCCGCCCATTCCTCAGGATCATCCTCTCGTGTAAAGATCGAAAGCACCTGGGTAGTGTCAGTAATAACGCGTTCAAGCTGATCTCGCTCATTCGTGAAATGGAATATCTGAATCCATATGATGCAGCGAAGGAGGGTTGCTTGGGCCCAGTAGATAGGGTATTCATCTCGTTGCAGGGATGCCAGTACGGTATCGAGGTCGCCAAGAGCTAACTCTATATTCTTGCGTGGTTCTCCCTCGCGGCGATCTTTGTAGGCCAGACTGCGTAGAGACAGGTATATAGTCCATTCTAACGGATTGCTTTCATAGGTAAACACGGAGATCGCTCTGGTAAATTTGGCGATAGCCTGTTCTTTGGCCTGTGCATCCTCGTCCCGACCCTCCCCTTCCTGGCTACGCAGATAAGGTGCCATGGCTCTCAGAGCCATAGCATTCGCCCATTCGACAGGCGCCTCTTCGAAGGTAAATGGTGGGTCGTCATTCATGAAACTCGGTGAAGGTGATAGCTGCCTCTCAGACTCATACATATCGAAACTTTCCATGATTGTGTAAAATGAAGCCCACATGTGTGGTTGTTTTTCACGTGAGAGGTGGGTAAGTATTTCTGTTACTGTTTCACGAAGGTGGGGTATACCTTCTTCCACCACATGGGGTGCGTTTCGCCCAGAAGGATCTGGTTCAAGCCAGCGCATCATCTCGACACTATAGGAGCTCATGAGATCAGGTTTTTCCTGCATTATCCCCGTCATTTCTTGTAGATAGTCCGCTATTTGCGGATCATCAGGATCAATGCCCGGGATGCCTGGCAGCATCGTAATTTTTCCAGGTGACTGTGTTTGGCTGACTTCCTGTAACATCTCTTGCAATTGCTCTGATGTTGGAAGCTTTCCCTCACGCGCATCCCATAAGAGGCGCAGATAGAGGATCAGAACCTTGCCTGTATCTGTTGTATCAGCTCCAAAGTAGTCTATGCCGCGATAGAGAGCCGCGAAGGTAGTTGCAGAGAGCAACAGGTCTCGTTTCTCCTCCAGTATAGAGCGTATATCGCCTTGTACTATGGCAATACCAAACTTCTGCATCGCGTCAACGATGTGTTGTTGCTCGGCTATGAAGCTCTGCCACGCACTTTCTATGCTATGCGCTCTCGCATCTTCAAAAAGATGAACATACATATCAATGTGCTCGGCAAGCCCATCAGCTTCCTCCTCGCGTGCGAGTTCGCTGAAGGCACGGAGAAATGCCCATGTTTCGGGCAAGAGCAATATCTCTTGTTGCTCCTCAAGAGCAACTAGAACCACATCCCAGTGTTTTGCACGAAATATATTCTCCATAATGCCCAGTATCTGAGCTTTGAGCGCGGGTGCCCAGTCTTCAGCAGGTTCGTTGTCCCATTGTTTTGTGTTAGCTTCTTCTGCTTCCGTAGAAGTTGTTGATGCCTGTTCTCCAGCAGGGGTGGAGGCGGTCTCGTGGAACTGATAAGGTGTGCTACAGGCTGGACATTGCGTTCTCTGGGCTAACTTTAAAGCCTTAAGCCCACAACAGAGGCACTCCACTACTGCCATTGTCGCGCTCTTCCTCTCTGCTGATTGATGAGGTATGTACAGAGACGTATACTAAGAAATAAATAGCTTTCTGCTACGATCCTGCGCCTTGTGCATTTCCTTATCAGAAAGGCCGTGCCGGGTCTGAATTTCGATTTCGATAGAGATGTCGTGCCTGGGTTCGCGGGCGGTCATATGGAGTCTGCCGTCTTTTTGCAATTCAAAACGTACCTCGATTGGTGAGTGCAATGGCAGCCGTGGTGGCAGATGTAAAATCGCGTGTCCGATCTCTTCAGCTTGCGCAAAGTCATCGAGGCGATGTGCAAACAGGCTGTTTTCCATCACTTTGATCTCAATAGCTTCCTGATTGGCCTGAAGTGTATGGTAGGTCTTTGTCTGCGTAGTGGGGAGCTGGTCGTTGACCATAATGATATTGGAAATAAAATCCTGGCTGGTCTCCTGATCTTTCACAATCACACCGAAGCTATGGCTAGTGACATTTATGACTTTCAGATCGTTATATCTTTTCACTGTATCGAGTAGCAGGCCGTTATCGCTGGCGATGGCTTGCTGGACATCATGAATAAGTCTCTGCGGCACGTCGTCTATGTTAACTTTGTCCATTGATGTTGCGGTTATTTCTCCGACTCTATTCTGAACTTCCTCGTCAAGCACAAGCTTTTGGGCATAGATAGCCGCTCCTTTGGCGACGGCAGTATCTGGTTCAAACGCTCGAATGGGAAGTGCGAGCTCTTGACGCAGGCGCCCTGCTACCTGCGGCATCTTTGTCGATCCGCCAACCAGGAGGATCTGGTTGATATCAGCAAAGCCGCGGGCTCTGGCATCTTTGAGCGTGTCCCTGGTAAAGACAATGGTTCGTTCAAGCAGATTAGCCGTCAATTCCTCAAACTTTGGGCGCGTAAGTGTGATCCCTACCCGATGACCTAGATGCGTGATGGCTACCCTTGCCTCTTGCCTTGCTGTTAAAGCCCATTTTACCTGCTCAGCTTTATCCCACAGATCCTGCATCGTTTCTTCTGACTCGGTAGGATCATCGTTCATACCTGTTTCAGCTTTCCATTGTTCCGCGAGGTAGATCAGCACTGACTCATCCCAATTGCGTCCGCCAAGATTGTTGTCACCACCTGTGGAGATGACGGTGATTTCTCCATTGTTGATCTGAATGACTGTGATATCAAACGTTCCACCCCCCAGATCATAGACGAGAACTACCTGATCTTGCTCGCTCTGCAACCCATATGTGATTGCGGCAGCCGTAGGCTCATTGATGATATCTCGTACATTGAAGCCTGCGATCTGGCCGGCGCGTATAGTGGCGTCACGTTGAGCGATACCAAAGTAGGCAGGACAGGTAATGACAACATCCTGGACCGGGCGTCCCAGATACCGTCTGGCATCATCGGCCAGCTTCCGCAATATATATGAGGAGATCTCTTCAGCGCTATATGCATTTTTTTTATATTCAAAGCGCCAGCCAGGCCCTCCCATATGCCGTTTAACTGCGGTGACGATCTCATCAGGATAGAGGACGGCACTATTTTTTGCCTCTTTGCCCACAATGCGGTTATCTTTATCAAAGTGTACAACAGATGGTGTTGTCAGTGAACCTTCGTTATTGGGAATGATCACTGCCTGCCCGTATTCATCAACATAGGCGATACAGGAATAGGTCGTTCCCAAATCTATGCCAAAGATGGTTTTTGTGCTATTCATTCTCCGCTCCTGTTGAACCGCTTCCTTCTCTTTTGATGCTTCTCCATGTTTTAGTCGCTATGCTGCTCGATTATGCATATCCTCCTTGAGTGTCTCTCTTAAAAAGGAAACAGCGAGAGGTTTTATCTGAATTTTAACGCTTGCTTGATGTAGGATGTAATTTTGTAGAAATCGCATGGCGAAATACCCATTACTTCAGATAGAATCTGGCTCCAATCACCCGAAAGCATTTGATATAAAACAATGTAAGAAGTCTATGATAATACTGGCCGTTTCTATCTAATAGGCTAACTTAAATCGGCGTTCCTGTCAAGCGCCTTGAACGAAGTATTCACTTCAAAATGTTCTTATTATTCTTGTATTACACAAGTTATTTTGAGGCAGAGTATGCTAACAAGAGCTTTTTAGGCGCTTGACAGATAGACAAAGTTATTCTAAGATAATAGAGAGCAACAAGTCGATTAGAAATTTTATTTTGATGTAACAGAGAGGGTGTGTGGTTTCATTGCTCTTCTATTCGGACCCTCGTCCTGGCAGGAAAAAACCCTCGTTAATAAACGAGACGATCTAATTGATGGAATAACGCTGAGCAAAAATCAAGGAGAGAGTATGAACAGGAAACTGATATTATATGATGATCCACTACCCGAGACCGATGCGACGATTACGTTAGATATCCTCTCAGATGTAGAAACCGAGAACTGGCGTGGCACAAAGTTGCCGCAACGAAAGGAACGGGAAGGAAAGATTACATTTAATCCTGATAGCTGGCTCATTTTTTCCTTACCGCCATCTGACGCGGCCACTTCACAAGTAATGGTACCTGATAGAACCCAATGGGATCTCTACCTGGTCGATCTTTCCTTTACTTTGCACAAGCCCAGGGATGGTCGCAGTTACGAAGAAATGACTTTTTTTGTTCAAATGGCCGAGCATGGAGCAACAGCTTTCAATCTTTTTCCTAAGGATATTACCACGGATAGAGCAACGGAGTCTGCATATACGGTCTCTCCGCAGTGTACTATCAGTCCAGTTAAAGCACAGCGCGACTCCACCACCTGTGAAATTCATTTTACCTCTCTTCGTCCAACAATTTCTGCTTTTGGCGAGGGTGAGAGCGCATTTTACTGGATCTATGAAGCCGTTCAAGAACAAAAAGGGATTGAAATAGGAACCCAACATGCTCTGGCAATATTGCAGGTTCCGCGTGGAATATCATCGATAGCCGCGACTATCAGTTATGAAGTGATTATGACGAGAAAAATAGTTGGAATGTGGCAGTATAACGATGCTAAAACGGATCATCGCACAATACTATTAGATCTAAGCAAAGCCAGGCCATTTTGTGAGCCTGAACAGCCCCAGGCAGAACCGGCTCATATACACCAAAACATATCAATAGCAGATACCCGACGTTTTGATGTGTGTGTTGTCTGTGCTCTGGCGAAGGAGGCTAAAGCCTTCCTGGATCAAGTTTCACTGCGTTGTGAGGTTCAATTTCAACGGGCTTTTCATCAGGGCTTAAAGCTTGATTACTATCATACCACTATCTCTAACTCGAAAGGAGAGCGACTGACTCTCCAGGTGTCCTGGTTACCCGGTAACGGTCCCGTGGAGACCAGCCTGCATCTCAAACCGCTGTTTGAAACATTTCGTCCCTGGTTTTCTGCGATGACGGGCATCTGTGCGGGTGACAAAGAACGCGTTAAATTAGGGGATGTGATTGTAGCTGAGCGTGCATATTTTTATGATAGTGGCAAATTTGTCATCAATAAAGAGGGGAAACGAGGACACCTTCATGGATCTGATGTGTATCACGTGAATACCAAGGTCAGAAGCTTTCAACGGATGTTTGATATACGGAATGTAGTTGCAACTCCACCAGAGTTGGTTTGTCATATAGGGTCTATGGCTTCGGGAAGTGCAGTACGCGGCGATCATCCATTTAAGACGGTAGGCTTTCAATTGCGAGATACTCTAGCGATTGATATGGAGGGCGCAACGTTCTATCGCGTTGCGGAAGAGTTTCCAGAGATGAGCGCTCTTCTAGTAAAAGGTGTATCCGATTATGCCGACGGTGAAAAAAACGATCTCTATCATTGGCAGGCAGCAACGGTTTCAGCTATGTATATGCTTGCTTTTATAGAAGAGTTTGTAACTGAAGACCGTATTTCTGGGAATTAGAGGTTGGTTACTTACGGCTATTAGCAAAGCAATTGAACAGTGCTGATAATAAGTCATTAGCTCAGATACAAGGTAAAAAATGATTTACACAAGATATAATTCATTTTTTACTTAAAAATGATATCGTGTTTATTATACAAAATGACTTGTACGGCACATGGTAATGCTAATAAGTCATTATAGTTGCATTACTTTGTAAAAGAGATTATACTTGGTTGCATCGAGTAGTTTATATCTTTGATTAGAGGGTAGTATGGGTGCTCCAAATCGCTCTTCCCGTTCGCTACTTTTAGCGAACTGGTTTTACCAGGCGATTCCTTTTACAATAGTTGTCATAGTACTCAACCTTATAGTAGGGGCTTTTGCAAGCTGGATAGCAGCAATTGTACCAATGCCTGAAAGGTTAAAAGCTCTCTATTTACTCATAGAAGCAAATATTGTTGTATCAGTGGCAGTAGGTATTTGTCTTTCCATCATTCTTTCTTTAATCTGGCTTTTGGCAAGGACAATTAGAGAAGCGCCGATTGAACCTACGAAAAAAGAAGTGAGAGATCTTTATCTCAAACGAGTGTTGGAAGAAACGCGAGAATACGAGCTTAAGCAACTTTTTCCTGGGCTCACTACAAAATATTTACCGCCGGCAAAATTAGGACAAATTTTTTATCAGCCAAACTTTTTTTACGCGTATAGTACGTGGTCTACGAAAAATCAAAAATTCGTTAAATCGAAAAAAGAGATCACTACTAACCTTTTACTTTCGAGGCAAAAAACTCTTCAGTATACATGGGAAGACTTCAGTCATGTAGAACGATTAGTACTATCTATCGCTGACCTATGGGCTTCAATGACGAAAGATAGTCCCGTTGCTATTATTTTGGGCTATCCTGGTTCTGGTAAAAGTACCTTAGTTCAGGCTTTTGCGTACCATATGGCTGAAAGATTTCAAAGACTTGATAGTTTTCCAGCGATCACAGATATAGACGTACGAAGAGTTCTTTCTCACTCTAAATTTTTAGAGCAGCCTCTTCTACCTATAAAAATTCCACTTTTGCCAATCAGTGTGAGCCTCGCGGAATTTGCCAATGAGAAAGCTGATGATATTCATCTCACGCTTGCCGATTTTATTGTAGATCACCAGTTCGTTCATTGGAATATTGCAAGCATAAGGAAGACCTTAGAAGCTCATTTAGAACGCGGAAATTGTCTGGTGCTCTTTGATGGGTTAAATGCGATTATCGCTGATAGAGAAGCGGTAAAGATAGAAATAAAAGCGTTTATAAGAAGATATGTTAAAAATCGTTTTATTATTACGTCTCGAACTGCAGGTTATGACAGAGCATGCTTTAACAACTATCCACATTATCATATTGATGAATTAACTTTAGAGCAAATTAAAAATAACATCTCAAATTGGTGTAGTTTAGTAGTCACTGAAGAAAGGAAAAATGCTATCCATGAAGTTGAAAGAGAAAGGATCAAAAATAAAATAGAAGCTAGAATTATGTCGCTAGCAGAACATGTTGAACAGTCAAGGGCAGATGAGCAACTTCATGAATTAATGAAACAACCTCTATTATTAACTTTGCTAATATTAGTGGCTGTAACTACCGATGAAGCTATATTCACTAATTTACAACGAAGAATCCAGGTGTACAAGGTGGCGATCCCTATATTGCTCCAAAGTTACAAAAACTCTCGGAGTGAACCGATTTTTTCGGAGGAAATAGCAATGCAATATGTAGGGCCATTAGCTTTTATGATGGTAGAAGAGGGAAAACGATGGTTAAATCGTAGTGAAATTAAACAAATATTGAAAGGCAATCAGCTAGCTGTGAATGCTATATTGAAGCAGATACCAGAAGCTGGCGGTATTTTTATCGAAAGCCCTGAAGGCAAGTTTGGCTTTTCTCTTCGTACATATCAAGAGTATTTCGCAGCGCGTCACCTCCTTTCAGGAATAGTTGTAGAAGACGAGCAATCTCAAGATAGTGCTATTGAAAAATTGGTCTTGCTAACATATAAGAAAGATATCTGGAGAGAACCATTTATTCTTGCAGTAGCCTTTCAAAGCTACGAGGAAGACTCAGAGATAGCAAACAAAATTGTTCAAAAGCTTCTGCAAATTTCCTGTGCTAAACCGTTCCCTGATCAGCTGCCTGGGCTTGGTCTCGCAAGGGCTACCCTGATGGAAGTGAACCCACATTCTCTCAAAGAGAACATTCTGTATGAAATTGCTGCTGCTTTGATCGTTGCATACGAGCAGGCTTTTAAACAAGTAAGGTTTGATCTGTGTGAGCATATAGGAACGCAGCTATGTAGCTGGCTAGATCATCTGGCATATGAACCTGATTATACGCAAGCAATATGTGTAGCCTTATATGAGCATGCTTCTATCTCATTAATGCCCATATTAATAGAAGAAAACTCTAAATGTTTGAAATTGCTTCATCAGCTACTATCTACTCCTCATACTAAACAGCTATTTCTGTCAACGATAGAAGTTTGTGCTGATAGTATATGTGATGGTCTAGCTAAGAGAAACAACATTCAACCAGGCACGATATTTGAATTTTTACGTCACTCTTTTGCATCTAAAACTGATGAATTAACGCTTCGGATTGTTTTGCAAATAATGGCAGCGACTCAAAGTAATCCGCTACGTCAATGCTGCGCAAATGCTCTCAAGTATGCGCACCCTTCGACAGTAGAGGCAGAGGAACTCCTTCAGCTCTGGCAACAATTTAGTAAGGCCCCGTGATCTACATCAGACTATACATGCTCCCAGGCGCTATTGTGAGTTGATGGAGACAGCAGAAAGGATACAAATGCCATGGAATATGACCGGGATAAGCTCCAATCGTCGCAACCTGCTGATATCGCAGATGAAGAAACACAGTATTTCCTCGTTCCAGAAAATAGCGAAGCTACTCTGGGGAGCATGATGCAACAAATGATCGAAGAGATGCACTTATTGCATCAGGACTTCGAGACAAAAATCAAGTATGATGCGAGCAAGGAGCGACAGGTTGATAGTCTGCATAATGAACTGCAAAGCTACCGTGCTGGCCTGCACTTCAAAATATTGCGTCCTCTTGTTCTCGATCTTATTTCAATGCACGACGATCTGAGTCGGTTGGTTGAAAGTGTTTCCCGTGAAGAGGAGATGATCTCTATCGCCCAGGTCCTGAAGAATCTAGAGTCGTTTCAGATTACCGTTGAGGAGATCCTGCGACGCAATGGTATCGAAGCCTATTCCATCGAGGGAGAAACCTTCGTTTCAGGCAAACAACGTGTGCTTCAGGCAATTGAGACCACAGAGACTTCCCTGGATAAGCAGGTGGCGCGCCGGGTACGCAAGGGCTTTGAATATGATGCAAAAGTTCTACGCCCAGAGCTGGTCATGACGTATCGCGCCATTGCGCACGAGTAATTGTCTGCCAGCGCGGTGAGTGGCGATAGTGAATAAAATGGACTTGCAGGAAGCAGAGGAGAGTAATCCATGTCAGATGCAGATATCGTCTTTGGTATAGATCTGGGAACAACATATTCCTGTATCGCTTATATTGATGAGTATGGCAAAGCGGTTGTTGTTCCCAACGTAGAGGGTGATCGTACCACTCCTTCTGTGGTGCAATTTGAGAATACGGGCCGCATTGTTGGCAAAGAAGCCAAAAATAACGCAGTGCTCTACCCCAATGAGGTAGTCGAGATGGTCAAGCGCCACATGGGTACAGCAGACTGGGTGTTTACGTATGAAGGTGTGGATTATCGACCAGAAGAGATCTCCTCCTATATTCTACGTAAGCTTGTTGGTGATGGAGAGCAATACCTGGGCACAGCGATCAAAGATGTTGTCATTACCTGTCCTGCCTACTTTGGTATTGCTCAGCGTGAGGCAACGGCTCGCGCTGGACAGATCGCCGGGCTCACTGTTCGGGAAGTCATCAACGAGCCCACCGCAGCCGCGATCATGTATGGACTGCAAAACGAACAGGATCAGGTCGTGTTGGTCTTTGATCTTGGAGGAGGCACCTTCGACGTCACGGTGATCGAGATCAAAAGTGGGGCCATTACAGTCGTTGCCACTGGCGGGGACCATCATCTCGGTGGACGGAACTGGGATGAGGCCATTGTAGAATACCTTGCGTTGGAGTGGATGAAAGAGACAGGATCTTCCGATGATCCCCTTGAGTCTCCTGAAACGGTGCAGGACTTGTGGAATAAAGCTGAGTCTGCCAAGCGTACCCTCTCGGCGAAGCAGGAAACCACTGTTGCCGTCATGCATAGTGGAAAGCGAGTGGGAGTCAAGCTGACTCGAGAGAAATTTGACGAACTGACAGCAGGGCTCCTCCAACGTACCGTTGAATACACCAGAACCACCATGCAAGAAGCTGCCCGGCGTGGTTTCACCCGCTATGACCAGATCTTGCTGGTTGGTGGATCAACAAAGATGCCGCAGGCCGTCGCAACTCTACAAAAAGAGTTTCCCAATGTTCCCCAACGCTCCTTTGATCCTGATGAAGCGGTTGCTAAAGGAGCGGCAGCCTATGGACAAAAGTTGATGCTCGACGAAAAAATTCACATAAAAATCGCTGAGCTGACCGGACAGGACGTTGATGACGTCGATAGCAAGCAGGTTCCTCAAAGGGTCATGGACCGCGCGCAACAAGAAGTGGCACGCGAGACCGGTTTACGCACAAGTGTAGTGGAGAAGTTTAGCGAGATCTCGGTGACCAATGTCGCCAGCCACTGTTTCGGCATAGCTGCATTAAATAAAGAGGAACGAGAGATCATCGCAAATATGATCCTTGTCAACGATCCCTTACCTTTTACGAAGACGAGTACGTTCCATACCGTGCAAG
>JBDTHH010000232.1:0-4966 GCA_039937055.1 Ktedonobacteraceae bacterium
GGGGCGATCATGAGAGGTAGGGGCGCCGTTTACCAGCCCGCCTGTTCTTCGGCGACATCATGATACCATCGGTGAACAGGCGGGCTGGTAAACGGCGCCCCTACCTCTCATGTGTGTTCTTCGCGGCCAGATGAATGCCGTGTCCCCATGCGGATTGGGGCAACCGGCCCTTTAGATCTTTAGCGGGGCCTGCATGCTGGCCTTCCGCTGCTTGCGCCGATTGAATATCTTGATGATGCGTCGCAGCGAGAGCAGGAAGACGATTACGGCCACGATCACTACGACGAGCATGACATAGGGCGCGAAGAGCGAGAGCAGCGAGCCGATGACCATCAGCACATCCTCCCCGATGCTCAGGAAGATGTTGAGGAAGCCAGCGGTGCAGGTGGTAGAGGCGACGCGCACCGTGGCTTTTGTGGTGTGTGTCATCCCGGCGAGCACGGCGCCTCCCACCAGCAGGAGTGGCACTTCAATCCCTGTCGTGTGGCTCTGACTGACGAGGGCCACCAGGGCCCCGGCGACGGGCCGGATCACGGTATGGATGGCGTCCCAGACATGGTCGACGACCGGAATTTTGTCGGCAAACATGTCGGCGAGCGTCAGAATAATCAGCAGCGCAATGAACCATCCCTGCGTCATGAACGCGAATTGGGGATTGAGGCTGCGCGGATTCACAAAATGCACATATAATGCGAATGAGAGCAATGGGAAGTAGGCGTTGATGCCAGAAGACAATGCGAGTCCAGCGGATGTGCCGATGTCCACGATCATTCTTTCCTTTCTATCTTACAGGGATGCGGGCGCAGGCCTTGTCGGCGGGCAAGGGGAGCCGAAGCGGCGCCCCTACATAACCTGCCGCATCCGTGTGAGATATGCTTTGGGGTACCTGTAGGGCCTCTTCCCTGGCCGCGCAAGCGAGGCCGCACGCGGATGCGGCAAGCCGAATCCCTACGCGGATGGGGCCGGCTGCGCAGTTTCGGCCGAGGCGGGAGTTCTATCCATTGCCTGGCTCCCTATCAGGGCGGTCTCTGCTAGCGGCTGCTCCGCGTTTGTGCGGGCCTGGCGCTCCTGGATGTAGCGGATCTCGTGCTCGAAGATGCGGTACAGGATGGCCACAGTAGCCGCGTATGTCGAGTCCATGCCGAAGTAGGAGAGGCTGCCGGCGCCCAGGTTTTTGCCGCGCGTGTAGGGTGTATCCGATGCGTAGTGCAGGATGCCCAGTTCATATGGCAGGCGGGCGAAGTTGATATTCTCGCCGATGGGGTAGCGCGTCAGGTACTGGTCTTCGTAGACGGCATTGAGGTTGGGGCCGCTCTCCATCTCAACGACGGTGTAGTTAGCGCGATAGTAGAAGTCCAGGTACTGGCGATTCTGTAAGAACGTGCCCTTGGCGGAAACGGCCTTCTGGTTATCGAGAACGGAGCCGTAGATCAGGTAGGGCTGGACATCCTGAGCTATGAAGCAGTTGTCCAGCCAGTAGATGTTCTGGCTATGCTCGTCGAGGACCACGTTCGAGATCATCACGTCGCCGATGCTGCCATTGAGCGTCGCGGCCTTGCCCAGGATATAGATGCCCTGGATCGGCGCCAGGTTCTCCATGATCTCGCGCAACATGCGATAGGCGGCCATGCCCAGCGGGTAATCGATGTTGAGGATAATGGCCTTGCTTTTGGCCAGCATATCCATCGCGGGCATGCGGCAACGCGGGTCGATATCGGTCGGCTGCAATTTGGCGAGTTCGAAGACCTGCGCGTCGATCTCCAGGCCGTGGCGCGCGCCGACATGCCAGATGCCACGCTCCTGCTCCTCGCGCGTGCGGTTGCGCGCGAACTCCTCACCTTCGGGGGTATGCGCCCACTCGCGGGCCGCGAAGTAGAGGAAGTTTTGCCAGTTACCCGGCACCTGGCCCTCCTGGAGCTTGCGGCACTCGGTCGCCAGGTAGGGGTCTTTGCCGCTGAGCGCGAACTCCGTTAACATGTCCTGCCGCCTGAGGATCGAGCCAGATACGAGATTGAGCAGGCTATGCGTGTTGCTGGAGACGAAGTAGACCGGCCGCTTCGTCAGATCATGCCGGTCCAGCAGGTCCTCGACGGGCGCCCACCATTTGCGCGTGGCCCGTACATAGCCCACGTGTGAGCCGCCCAGCATGCGCAGCGTGAAGCTCTTGCGATGCCGTCCGATGATCAGCAGGTTCTCCAGCAGGCGATCTCCCCAGATCAACTCCAGGCGCCGCCAGTCGTCAGGCCCGATGTGGATGCGGTCGCGCACAACTTTGATGATCTCGGCGAACACCGGCGAACTTGTTTCCATCTGGGTGCTCAGCAGTTGCATGGTGGTGGGGTCCGCCTTGAGCAGGTAGTACATCTTGTCCCATTCGATCTGGAAAGCCACCAGGATGGGCACGATATCATCGGTATCGCTGACACTGGCAACGTAGACGGCGAGCGTCTCTTTGCCGTCATAGAACCACTTGCGGCGGCGCGCAGACGCTGCCACCGCCTCCCAGCTACCAACCTGAAATCCTTGTTTCAGGAACACATCTTCGGATTGGCCCAGCAGCACGTGGTTGCAATGCAAGATCGAGGCGGGGAGCCGCAGGACACTATAAATGAACGCCGACATGTCGGGGTAGGGCGAGCGCGCCTCCGGATGCAGGCTGGAGTCGATATTATAGTGTGTCTGAACCAGGGCTTTCAGGCTGACTTCGCCCGAACTGCGCATGAGGGTGTTATAGGTGCGGATATAGAGTTCGACATCGCGTTTCCCAGCCTCATGCTGGCCTTCGCCGTGTTCCATATATTCATCGGCGACTGTGCGCGTGATCTCATCCTGGCCCTCTCCGGTATCCTCTTCGCTCAAAAATTCATCTCTCTCCATCTGCTGGTGCTCAAATGGGTCCGGAGTGTTATTCTGGTGAGCGGCTGATTTATTCTTCCTTGGCATCGTATGCTCCCTCTTCTATATGGGGTAATGTGTGTATCCATCTGATAATATTGCTGCCTATTATAACATGCTTTGGCCGTGAGCGTCTTTCCCGTAATCGCTCCTACCATCGCGGTTCGTAGGCCTTCTCTTCTCGGGCTTTCTCTTCTCGCGTAGGGGCGATGGCTTGCCTCGCCCGTGGAAGCCCACCGATATGGTTGGCCAGCACGGGCGAGGCAAGCCATCGTCCCTACACAGCGGCAAATAGGTACCCAATAGGTGCTACGAATCGCTACTCTGTAACGTTTCTACACATAGAGGAGTTACCAAAACGCCTGCCATCCCCATAGCGGGCGTTTCCCCCTGGTAACTTCTCTTTTTATACATTATGCCGCTTACGCATTACCATAATAGTATGTCATCACTGCCTGGAAGAGGGCCCTCTTCCGGTATGGCTGTTCCGGCGGCGGGCGGGCGCCGCCACTCGCAGCGTACTTCGCCCGCGCGGAGCAATGTGCGTATCACCTCATTATAATCGTGGGTCGTGAATTGGCCAAAGCTGGCAAGCAGCAACTGCTGCCGCAGATCGGGCCAGCGGCGGATGTTCCTGGTGCGTCCAAGATGTAGCGCACGCTGGTGCAGTTGCTCCAGCGCTTCAGCCAGGCGCTCCTGCTGCTGGGTTACGAACCAGGCCTCCCCCAGCACTCCCTGGTGGCTGCGCTCGTAGAGGCGACGGTGATAGAGACAGACCGCGTCGTTCATGCTTGCCAGGCTATCCTGGCGACGCGTGGCGAAGACGAGCGAGTAAGGCGTTGTCTCGATGACGGCGGGACGCACCTGCATGGAGATGGGGATGCGTTGCACCGCCAGAAACTGGCGCCTGATCGAGCCTATCAGGAGATCGATGATGCCATCAACCGCCTGGGCCAGCGCCGGGGCATCTTGATCTTTAGGGATCAGCGCCTTCCAGCGGTCGCTGCGCAGCAGGGCCACCAGTTCAGAGGTGGCGGCCGGGGTGTGCTGGGCCGCGAGAAGTCGGGCCTCAACCTGTTTGTGTGGGATGAGCAGGCACAGCTCGGTGGGGGCCATACGCTGGTAGAGCAGGTTCAGGTCGTCGTAGGTGAACAGGCTCTGCCCGAAGGGATTGAGCAAGAAGATAGCCGGCGCCTGGTCGAGAGCCTGCAAGAGCAGCGGACCGGCTTCCAACCAGCTCGCGCGCACAACACCGCCCTCCCTGGAGATAGCCAGACCCTCTTTCGGCGTCCTGGCCTCTTTGCGCCTGCTGCTGCCCGCCTCCAGCACGATACCATACAGTGTAATCGACCGGCCCTCCTGCGCGAGCGTTTGTCCCAGTGCGGTGAGCGGGCGCAGCGCAGCCGGAACTGGCGGCGCCTCCCTCTTGCGACCCTTTTTAGCGACACCTTGCATTGCAGCAGATGGGGCCACTGCATCCGTGTCACTCTGCGCCTTTGCCCCGCTGCCCAGCGCATCAACCCAGTAACAGCGCCGGTAGAGAGGACTGGCGGTCAACGAGCGGCAATAGCTGGCCACGTAATCATGCAACAGCCAGTCGCGTAGAGAGGACAGAATAACCGGCTCCGTGAGACGCCGCGCGCGCCCATGTCCCCCAGGTGCTGGCGGTGATTGCTCGTTATCAAGATCGGCCCACAGGTTCTGCATAGTGGGACCATTATATCACAGCTTTTTTGTGTTTTTTTTGCTTCATTGACATATGTATGTCAATAGACTATGCTTTATAGCAGTACTTTAAAGTAGAAAAACAGTTGTAACGATTCCAGCAAGCGCATTATCTCTGGTAGCTTAATTCGGCTTTGAGCAAAGAAGGAGCTACCGACCTCTGCTTTTTATGAGACCTGAAACTACTGCCCACCCTCTAGAAAAAGGAGCATCGTATGGCCGATAGCATCATGTATCCCACCGATCACATGTCAAGCACCTCGCGCAGTCTTTGTTCTCTCCTGGATGATCAATGGACGCAGCATACGGCCCTGTTTATGAACAACGCGGATTCCTACCATGCCCT